>JBLNEJ010000317.1:0-6337 GCA_050262535.1 Clostridia bacterium | reverse complement strand
ATACGAGCAAAACGCCGGTTACCTCTGATTCCTGAAGCAACGGCACTGCCATCAGCGAAGCGAACGGAACGAGCGAAAATGGCATCGTCTCCGTGCTTGGATTGGCCAGAATGACCGCCTGCTTGCTCGAGATGATGTCGCTGAGCGGCTGTTCCAAAGCGGAAACCTGCTCCCCGATATGGTTCGGGTTGGAGGCGGACAGCACAAGCAGCTTGTCCTCATCAGGGTTTTTGCGCAAAATCGCGCAGTATTCCGCTTCAAACGTCTCCAGCAGCATCGTCGTCACGAACTGCAAAATCTCATCCAGATTCAGGCTTCGGTTCAATTGCTGGGCCATTTCATTGATCAATCGCAGCTCGCGGATCAAATTCCGGGACTGTTGGTACAGCTGAGCATTCTCGAATGCAGTGCCTGCTGTTTCCGCGAGAATGGATATGTAATGAATTTCATAATGGTTGATATTGACAGGCTCATTTGAGGTGAGCTGCAACACACCATACATTCCCTGTTTCCCCAAAAGCGGCGCCGCGATTACCATTCCCGAGCGTCCGTCCTCATCGATCGTGCTTGTCACAAGCTTACCTTCCATGTAGGCCTGATAGCTGGTCACATTTTCCCCGGGCTGGAATGTTAGCTGCTTGACCGGAAGCGTCGTGTTTGTTTCCACAGTCAAGTACAGATCAGCCTCAAAGTACGGATACAGGCTCTTCAGACTTTCCATGATTTCCGCCAGTACCTCGTCCACATCGATGGACGCTTGTATTTTTTTCGTAATCTGATAAAGCATCTCTTTCTTTTGGACTTCTCTGCGCGTATCGTCGGAAATAATCGTGCGCAGCAGTGTGTAGCTGATCTTTTCCCCAATTTGCTGCAAAAACGCAACGTCGCGCTCATCGTAAATCAGCTCTGTTTCATCCGCAAGAAGATGAAGAAATAACGCAGTCAGCGGTTTACCATCACTGTAAATAGGGAATATAACAAAACGCCGGTCAGCGGAAGTCATCGGTTCAATGCGTTCGTTTACGTAAAGGGGAAGTATTTGCGCCAAATGTGAGTCGCTCTTGTTGCCAACATCCTCGGTCGTAAACCGTTCCTGTGGAAGCAAAAACCCTTTCTCATCCAGCTTGACAGCGGAGCATACACCTTTGTCGATAATAGAGGCAATTTCGTGGATCAGGCTTTGCACAAGATCTGCATACCGATCAAAACGGTTAATATTCATCACAATCTCGCTCGTCGTATGCTGAATATAGGCATCGTATCCCATATAAATCAGCGGCTCTAAGCCTTTCATGTATGAAAGGAGATCTACTTCAAGCTCGCTTTCAGGCAACGCCAACCCGAGTACCGCTCGGATTCGGCCGTCACGCTCTTTTAATGGAGAGGCTGCAATGGCACAAGGACCTTTCTCGGACATTTCCGTTGAAACGGCAATTTTTCCAGTCGCAAGAGCCAGTGCTACTGCTGATCCATCTGTTTTGGCCAATGAAGCCCCATGCTCCTCCGGCAAAAAGCCTGGGTTCCATGCTTCGCCTATCTGCAAAGGGACACTCCTTAGTAGACAGCCGGATGCGTCTGTTAAGAAGAGGATACCAGGGCGGTTTTCGGGCCATACGTACAAGAGAAAGTGGGTCATATATGAAAAGACGGTTTCCAATTTGCCCAACATTTGTTTATGCACCAAAAAACCCCTCTCTCCTTCTTGAATCTCTAAAGATGCGGCGTATAATTGACACCGATTATTTCCCAACGTTCTGATTCATATGTCAATTGCGTAATGCTAGTATTATCAAGTCGAGTGATGCCTGTCCCGATCGTCCCTGCGCTGATTCGATGCAAGAAGGAATTGATAAACCCGCCATGTGAGATGACAGCGATGGTCTCCCCTGGATGGTGTTGAACCAATTCGGATAACGCGTCATACGCACGCTGCGAGATTTCCGCTGCGGATTCAATGCCAAGCGCTTCTTCACGATCCCCGACAGCCTCCATGCGTGCGCGAACCTCTTCATACGACAAGCCCTCGAGCTCTCCATAGCTGCGTTCACGCAAACGAAGCGATGCCTCGAGCTGACTCCCGGTCGCTTGCGACAGCAGGTAAGCTGTATCGTAGGCTCGCTTGAGGTCGCTTGAATATATTTTATGGAAACGTTCACGGCCCAGAAAACCAGCCAATTTCTCCGCCTGCTCCTTGCCGCTCGCATTCAAATGAACATCGCTATGCCCCTGAATCCGCCGTTCCCTGTTCCAATCCGTTTCTCCGTGGCGAATCAAATACAGGACCGTAGCCATTCTTGTTGTGGACCTCCTCGATTTTTCGTCGATTACACCTATTATAAGTGATATTTCCTGCACATGCCACAATCTTTGCAAAACACTGCCTTGAACCGTTTTTCCTGATTTGGAATTGTTTGAAACGAATGGATCGAACGTTTCGTCAAAGGATTCAGAGCAAAACAATTCCCAAGTAAATAAAGGAGGCTTTCCCTATGAATCACTTAATGAAACGCTCTTGTTTCCTCCTCTTGACAGCATCGCTCATGTTGCCTGCGAGTGCAGGTTGGGCTGCGACCGCTGGAATCAATAAATCGGCTTCGATTTCCATGCCGGCATCTCCCCAACTGGCTGCAGCCCAAGCGGCCAACGTCAAGCTCTCAAAGGATGACGCATTCTCACGTGCCAAAAGCTATGTGAACATCCCTGACAATCTCAAGCTGAACAATTCAACGTTCCGTTCGGCCGACGCTTGGCGCCCCTTCCCTGAGTGGTCATTCTCCTGGAGCGAAAAAAATCCAAAAGACGAAGCGGATCCACTCTTTCTCAACATCTCGGTTGATGCCAATACCGGCGAGCTTACCTCGTATTCCCGCAACGGCGGCAAAAAGCAATCCTCCAACGGGGTCGCAAAGCTGAGTCGGGAATCCGCGCGCGAGATGGCAGAACGCTTCCTTACCCAAAGCTCGCCAAAGAAGGCCGACCTTGTGACACTGTATGATCGCGACATGACCAAACCGAAGCCGCCGCTGGGAGGTACGGTAACCTATCCGTTTCACTTCGCCCGGATGGTCGATGGTGTGATGTTTCCCGATAACGGGATCGACATTTCCGTCGACGAAACAGGTACCGTCACCAGCTTTTATCTGAACTGGAATGACACCGTCTCCTTTACCAAACCAGACAAGGTCATGGACGAAAAAGCAGCGCTCACTGCGTACAAGGAAAATATGAAAGCCAAATTATCCTATCTGCTTCCATGGGAAAACCGTGAAGAGGACAGACAAACTCCTTCGCTTGTCTATCGCAATCCGTTTATGCAATATCTCGATCCTGAAACGGGCAAGCTGGTCAACTTTACCCAAGCAAACCAAAGCAGCGAGCCTGAGCAGGTCAGCACGAGCCAGCTGGCCAGCCACCATTCCGGAAAACCACTGTCCCAGGATGCGGCATTCTCCCTGGCGAAAAAAATACTGCCCATCGACGGCTACACGTTGACCAACGCTTATTATAATGAAAGCTCCTATCGCGACAACCGCCCTGTCTGGAACCTGCAGCTGGAAAAAACCAGCAAGTCCAAGGAAATCCTCGCTGCCTATGTCGAAATGGATGCTGCCACAGGAGATATTCTCTCGTATTCCAACGGAGACCGACGCCTGTTCAAACAGGAAGGTAGCAGCAAAAAACAATCGGCCGACAAACTGAAAAAAGAAGCGTTCCGCATCGTAAGCAAGTGGAGCCCAACCCTTGCCTCCGAGCTGTATTTCACTGGCTCACAAACCGAGAGCTTCGATCGCACGGAAGCGGAACGCGTGACGTACCAGTTCCAGCGGTATGTACACGGCATTCAGGCTGCAAGCGGTAGCGCCAATGTTTTATTCAACAGCGAGACAGGTGAAGTTGTATACTACAATGCAGGGGCGGGCACCGAAAAGTACGGCAAATCGCTTCCGGAGCATATCTCGGAAGAAGAGGCGATCGACGCCTGGATGAAAGAAGCAGAGCTGGAGCTCGCGTATGTGCTTGAACCGACGAATGAGGTCGACTTCAAAAGCCAGATGCCAAAAGGCAAAAGAACCGCAAAGCTCGTCTATCGCATGTCTGTCACTCCATACGAGCAACCCTATGTGCTGGATGCTGCCACAGGAAACTGGATTCTCGAATCTAGCAGAAAAACGTTTGCATTGCATCGGGAAACGCCAACCGACATCGCTGGGATCGAAGCCGAGAAAGCATTGATGCTCATGTACGAATACGACGCGATCTCGATCAAAGACGGCAAACTGCAACCGGAAAAATCGATTACACGCGGTGAAATGATCGAGATGCTGATCATTTCCCTCAATCAGGGACGCATTTCCCCAATGCGGTATGAATCTCGCGCGGCGTCTTTTGCTGACGTTAGCCAATCTTCCAAATACTTTGCGTCAGTTGAAAATGCGGTCGATCTGGGGCTGCTCGACAAGTCTTCGCAACGGCTGAATCCGGATGAAACCATCAATCGGGCAGAACTGGCAGAGCTTCTCGTACGTGCGCTTGGCTACAGCAAGCTTGCCGAACATCCCAACCTGTTCACCACGACACTGACTGATGTACCTGACGGAAAAGCGCGCGGTTCCATTGCCATCGTCTCCGAGCTTGGCATCATGCCGGGGCAGGACAATCGTTTTCAGCCGGCCAAGGAAGTGTCACGTGCCGATGCAGCGATTGCCTTCTACCGTTTTTTGGAGAAACGGACCGAATTGCAGGAAAATCAAGGATTTGGTCGAACATATCGCGATTAATCCTTGACATTGTCCCTCCAGAACCTATACTATAAACTGTATGTGCATAGGGTAGCATTGATTGTAGGTAAAAACGGAAGGTTTTTCTTCTTTGTTTTGTCCCTTGCAGACAGCGGCTGCTTATCTGTAAGGAGCACGATGCGGAAACGCTACCGTCCGAAGTTCGTGTAGATAAAGACGAGACAAGCCTTGCGGAAGTTAACACCTGCGAATCCAATTTAAAGGAGAATGAACACATGTCACGTTACACAGGCCCTGCTCACAAACTGGCTCGCCGTCTTGGTATCTCCCTCGATGGTACAGGAAAGGACGTAAAACGTAACTTCCCTCCAGGCCAACACGGTCACAACAACCGTCGTAAAATGAGCGAATACGGTATTCAATTGCAAGAAAAACAAAAACTGCGCCATATGTTCGGTGTGAATGAAAAACAATTCCGCCGCACTTTCGATCAATCCGCTAAAATGGCCGGCGTACACGGCGAAAACTTCATGAAATTGCTGGAATCCCGTTTGGATAACGTGGTATACCGCATGGGCTTTGCTTCTACTCGTCGCCAATCCCGCCAATTGGTAAACCATGGTCATTTCTTCGTAAACGGCAAGAAGGTTAACATTCCTTCCTACCGCGTACAACCAGGCGATGTCATCTCCCTGCGTGAGAAATCCCGCAACCTGCAAGTAGTGAAGGAAGCGATCGAATCCCGCAACTTCCTGCCAAACTACATCACGTTCAATGACAGTGCATTGGAAGGTACTTTCACCCGCCTGCCAGATCGTGAAGAAATGCCGCAGGAAATCAACGAAAAACTGATCGTTGAGTACTACAGCCGTTAATTTTTGCAACAAAACGGGTTGGAGCCCTTGGTTCCCACCCGTTTTTCCTTTTCTCCCCCGTGGCAGTCCTTACGTTCATGCAAGGGGGGTCAGAACCCCGCCTATATGACTTCCGACATTTTTTACCCGATGACGGCAATCGCCTCAATTTCCACCTGGGCGTCACGCGGCAAACGTGCGACTTCAATGGTAGACCGTGCCGGAAGAGCGCGTCCAAAGCGCTCGGCATAAATCGCATTCACGATCGGGAATTGGTTCATATCCTTTAGAAAGACAGTCGTTTTGACGACATCATCGACTGTTGCGCCACCTGCGGCAAGAATTTCAATGATGTTGGTCAGGACTTGATGGGTTTGCTCCTCAATTCCTCCTGCCACGACCTCCATTGTTTGCGGGTCGAGCGGCGTTTGTCCGGAAACAAATAAAAACTGTCCAGCCTTGATGCCTTGGGAATACGGACCGATCGGCTCTGGCGCCAACTTTGTATAAACAGAAGCGATCATCGTGCTCTTCATCTCCTCTTATGATTATTGTGTATGCTTCCTATCTTCCCCATTTATATCACAATTCCGATTATTTTCGAAGCAGGTTGACCAAGCCGCGATATAAGATTATACTTTGCAAAGCAATATATATAGAAAGTTAGTGGAGAGGAGTTTTCGCTTTGACAAAAGAGCAGGCCCGATTGGTCTTTTCCCTTTGCTATGTCGTTTTTTTCGCTGT
>JBLNEJ010000316.1:0-12811 GCA_050262535.1 Clostridia bacterium | reverse complement strand
ATTTGCAGAGCGCACCATCGAAAAGGAGAAATACATATGACTGAGCCATGGTTTGAAAAAAGCTTTCGGGAAGACTACCTGCTCGTCTATCGGCACCGGGACGAAAGCTCTGCAAATAAGGAAATCAACGCTTTGCTCTCCCATCTGCCGATTCAGCAAAGCGGACGCGTTCTCGACCTTTGCTGTGGAAGCGGCCGTCATTCACGCGCCTTGGCCAAACACGGGTACGATGTAGTAGGAGTCGACTTGTCCCCTGTGCTGCTTGCACTGGCAAACGAGCAAAATACATTGGAAAATCTCGCATTCTATCAGTATGACATGCGGGACACTCCGTTCGAGAATGAATTCGACATTGTGTTTAACCTGTTTACAAGCTTTGGCTACTTTACCCGTGACGAGGAGAATGCCCAAGTCATCGCCAATATGGCCAAGGCACTCAAACCGGGGGGAGAGGTCGTCATCGATTTCCTTAACCCCGCCTATTTGAAAGCAAACCTCGTTGCCCACTCTTCCCGCCAGCTTGAAGAGCTGCATATTGAAGAGGACCGGATGATTGAAGACGGCTTTGTGAAAAAGCGGATTACGCTGACGGACGATTCTGCGGGCTCACGTGAATATTGGGAGCAGGTAAGGCTGTATGAAGCAGACGAAATGAAGCAAATGCTGATCGCTGCCGGATTTACGGGAATCCAGCTGTTTGGAAGCTATGCCTGTGATCCGTACGTGGGACCTGAATCGCAGCGAATGATCTTTTACGCGCAGAAGAAATAATCAGCGTTTTCCAAAAAGTTTACGCTCTTTGGACAAGATTCCGGTGATTATCTCCAATGGGCTCTTCATATGATGGAAACAAGATTGATTTCGTACCATCTGCCAAAGGAGGGAACCGCCGTGACCAAACTTACCCTGGACCAGGTGAAATTCAATTTGGGGAAAGTGCCGGGCTGGAAGCTTTCAGACGATCAAAAAGCGCTGATGCAAACGTTTGCCTGTAACGATTTTGCCAAAGCGATTGAATTCGTGAATCGGGTTGCCTCCTATCTTGAGCACGATCATGACCATGCTGAGCTGCGGATTGCATCAGGCTGGGTAACGGTCCTGTTGTCGTCAAAAGCGGTGAACGGATTGACCGGAAAAGATTTTGCCATCGCACAGGCCATCAATAAGATGAAGTGGTAAACTTCACAGTTGCCGGATTCATAAGAAATCGCCCTCTCGCAAACGACTATTCGTTGCGATGAGGGCGATCTTTTTTTTCTGACGGACGCAGGTTCAATCAATCCTTCTTGGAGAATGCCTCGAGAACTGCTGCGATATGCTTGATTCCTTGGATGTAATCCTCGATGCTGATGTTTTCATTCGGGGCGTGGGTGTTGGAAGCAAAATGGCCGACGCCTACGGATACGGCCGGAATCCCCAACTGCTGGCAAAGCATATACATCGGTCCGGTTCCCGGAGACATCGGCATGATCGTCGGATTCATCCCGTATATGTCTGCAGCCGTATGGATGACCGCGTGAGCCAGCGGATTGTTGAGCGGTGTGCGTGCCGGATGCTCCAGCGTATGGGTCAGGATCTCGATATCGGAAAACCCGTGCTCGTCCAAATGCTTCCGCAGTGAAGTCAAAATGTCATGCGGGTCCTGATCAGGCACAAGGCGGAAGTCGAGTTTAACGCGAGCCTCTTGTGGCAGCACCGTTTTCGATCCTTGCTCAATATAGCCGGAAACGAACCCGCAAACCGTACAGGTTGGCTGGAAAATCAGCTTTTCCTTCAGCGGAACGCCCTTCAGATCGAGGACAAACGATTTGAGCCCCAACTGCTCCAGCGTATCGGCTTCGTTGTAAATCATGTCTTCGAGCATTTGCATGTCGTCTTCATTCAAGGCAGCCACCTTGTCATAGAAGCCATCGATCAATACTCGTTCATCCGGTCCTTTCATCGTATTGAGCGCCCAGATGAGCCGCCATGCCGGGTTTTCGATGACGGCAGCATAGGCGGAGTGCATATCGGTGTTTGCCCCCCGGCAGATGAGCTCGACGTAGCACATTCCTTTGACGCCCAGGCTGACCTGCGGCCGTCCATCGGCATTTTTGTAGCCGAATTCCCATACACAACCGTCCGCTTGAATCCGGTCGGCGTATTTCTCCACAAGCTCCTCCAGATGGATACTGCCGATCTCTTCCTCACCCTCGACGATAAACGTTACCCCAACAGGCAGCTTGCCGCGCGCCTGCAAGTATGCATGGACTGCAGCCATACGGGCCATCAGGTTGCCTTTGTTGTCGGCAACTCCCCGCGCATACATGTAGCCATTGCGGATCTCGGCAGCAAATGGCGGTGATTCCCACAAATCGAGCGGGTCCTCCGGCTGCACATCGTAATGGTTGTAAAAGGACAGCGTTCGCTCGCCTTCACCCGAAAATGTACCGAGGACAACAGGATAGCCGGCGGTTTCCAATTGATCGGTTGTGCCGCCAATCTCCCGCAAAAAACGTTCCACCATGTCCGCTGTTTCTTTCATCCCGCGATCCTGGTCAGCCACGCTCGGCTGTTGGCAGATTTCTTGCAACCAGCGAATGTATGTCTCGCGATTTTGTTCAATAATGGCATAAACGTCTTGCATATGAATGACTCCCTTCGGTAGAAAAATGTACGTGGATCAGATGAAAAACCGGTGTTACCGCAAAAAAAGGAGAAAACACGATGAAGAAACTGAATCAAATCGTAGAAGAACTGTTCCCATCGCTTCGCACATGGCGTAGAGATTTTCACATGCACGCCGAATCCGGATGGGTGGAATACCGCACTGCCAGCATCGTTGCCGCCCGGTTGACCGAATGGGGCTACGAGGTCAAGACTGGGCAAGAGGTGATGCGGGCAGAAGAGCGAATGGGACTGCCATCTCCTTCATTTTTGGCGCAACAAGAGGAGCGTGCGCGAAGCCAAGGAGCGATAGAGGAATGGCTGCCACGTTTATCCGGCGGCTTTACAGGTGTTGTCGGCATTATGGAAACCGGACGTCCCGGCCCGACCATCGCCTTTCGGTTCGATCTCGATGCGCTCGATTTGCAGGAGTCAGCTGAAAATGACCACCTTCCTGCTGCTAAAGGATTTTCCTCGATAAATCCCGGAATGATGCATGCCTGCGGGCACGACGGCCACACGACGATCGGCTTGGGACTGGCTTATGTCCTTGGTAGATTGAAAGACGAGTTGCACGGCACGATCAAACTAATTTTCCAACCGGCAGAAGAAGGGGTGCGCGGTGCCAAGTCGATGGTAGCAGCCGGTGTGGTCGACGATGTCGATCAGTTTTATGCCTGCCATATCGGTTTAGGGCTGCCACAAGGGGAAGTCGCTTGTGGAGCTGTCGGATACCTGTCCACGACCAAGCTCGACGTGACCTACACCGGGGTAGCCGCGCATGCTGGCGTGCAGCCGGAATCCGGAAAAAATGCCATGCTAGCCGCCGCTTCCGCCGTTCTGAATCTGCACGCGATTCCCCGTCACAGCAGCGGCAACTCGCGTATCAACGTTGGCGTTCTGCAAGCGGGAAGCGGTCGCAACATCATTCCCCAGCAGCAAACCTACAAGCTGGAGAAACGGGGTGACACGAATTTGGTCAACGACTACATCCTCTCGCGTGCCATGGAGATCATCCACGGAGCAGCTGCCATGTACGGTGTCGCAGCACAGATTGAGATCGTCGGGCAAGCGAGCAGGTGTGACCCGAGTCCGGAGATGCTTCCCTTCATTCGCAAGCAGGCCGAAAAGGTGGAGGAAATCACGTCCATTACCGAAACGTTTCATACCCCTGGCTCTGAGGATGCCACCTATATGATGGAACGGGTTCAGGCCAACGGAGGACTTGCTTCCTATCTCGTGCTTGGCACCACATTGGCAGCGGGTCATCACAACGAACGGTTTGACATTGACGAGCAGGTGATGACAATCGGTGTCAAAACGCTTGCGCTTTGCGCTCTGTGTGCGCATGAGCGCTAATCATCCATGACCGTTTCGTAACAGCAAAGATCATGCCAGTAAGCAACAGATGGGAAGGGGACGGGGGAGGATTGCGTTCCCTTTATAGAAAGGAACTTGAGAGAGATTAATGGTTGAAAAATTCATTTGATTAAGAACCATTAATGTTCAATAATGACCAATAGTTTGATGACAAGCCTAACCGTGTTTGTGCACTCTCACGAATGGAAGCCATCAGTATGAGAGTAAACGAATCCCCTGAAATGGAGAAGATTTTCAGGGGGATTAAGAGCTTACACCCTCACATTCCTCAACCGTAGCGCATTCCACACCACTGAGATCGAGCTCAACGCCATTGCGGCACCTGCCACCCACGGCGCAAGGAGACCCAGCATCGTGAGGGGGATGCCGAGACAATTGTATGCCAGCGCCCAGAACAAATTTTGCTTGATGTTTCGCATCGTGGCCTGGGAAAGCGACACTGCGGCGACTAATCCGCCAAGGTCCTTTCGCATGATGACGACATCGGCGGTAGAGATCGCGACATTTGTCCCTGTTCCGACTGCAACGCCGATATCGGCGACGGAAAGAGCGGGGGCATCGTTGATCCCGTCGCCGATCATGGCGACACGCCGACCTGCATGCTGGTACGTTTGTACGATCGCGGCCTTTTCATGGGGAAGCACTTCTGCGTGAACGCGTATAATGCCAACTTGTCTTGCCACAGCTTCGGCCGCACGAACGTTGTCACCGGTCAGCATGATGAGCTCTTTGCCGAGCTTCTTCAACTGTGAAACCGCCTTTCGTGAACCTGGCTTCAGCGTATCCATCACGGCTACCATGCCGACAACCGTTCCGTTGACGGCTAGCAGCACCACATTTTTCCCCTGTTCCTCGGCCGATCGGATTCGTTCGTCAAGCGTGTCTGTACGTATGCCTGTATCTTGCAAAAAGCGGACGGAACCAGCAACCACTTCTTTTCCTTCCACGTCAGCGCGAATCCCCATGCCAGGGACCTCCTCGACACGACCTACCGCAGGAAACCTACGGGTATGGCGGGCTGCTGCCCTGGCCATCGCCTGTGCAACCGGATGCTCAGACGTTTTCTCGACAGCGCCAAGCATTTGCCAAAACGCGGTTTGCCTTCCTTCCACAATCCAAACATCCGTCACTTCCGGCTGGCCTGTCGTCAAGGTGCCGGTTTTGTCAAAGGCAATGACCTCCACTTGATGCAACTGTTCCAAATCCTTCCCTTGCTTGAAGAGAACCCCATCCTTGGCGGCCCTGCTCGAGCCGACAAGAATGGATGTCGGGGTAGCCAGGCCGAGGGCGCATGGGCAGGCGACGATGAGCACAGCGATTGCTTTTTCCATTGCGCTCCCTGCCTGATACGGCTGCAGAACCAAATACCAGGCGACGAACGTGATGGCAGCGATTGAAATGATGATCGGGACGAACAGTGCGGTCAATTCATCGGCGATACGCTGGATTGGCGCTTTGGTTCCCTGTGCCTCCTCAACGATCTCGATGATTTTTGAAAGGGCCGTGTCTTTCCCGACTTTTGTAACCAGTACCTTCAATGTTCCGCTCACATTTCGCGTCGCGCCGATGACGCGGTCTCCGGCTTGCTTTTGGACAGGGATGCTTTCACCGGTAAAGGCAGATTCATCGATGGCAGACGAGCCGTCGACAATCTGACCGTCGGCTGGAATGATGTCGCCTGGACCGACAAGCAACAAATCACCGCGCTGCACTTCGCTGATCGGTACGGTAGTGGTAGACCCGTCGCGGACGAGGACAGCGTGAGTGGCCTGAAGCTGGTAAAGCTGTTCAATCGTTTGCAGCGTCTTGTTTTTGGAGATGGCCTCCAGCAGCTTGCCGATACACAGAAACGTGATGATCAACGCGCTTGTTTCGTAGTAGAGCGGAGTCGCATGAGCAGGTTGCGGCCAAGAGCGAAACGTCAGGTAGTGGCTGTAAAAAAACGCCACAGAGGTGCTTAGCGCCACCAAAACGTCCATATTCGCCGATCGATGCCGCAGTGCGTTCCATGCCCCAGCGTAAAACGAATACCCGATCCCGAATTGGATCGGAAACGTCACCAGCAGCTGAAAAAAAGGGTCCAGGAACAGGGCTGGCACCCACATTCCTGACAGAAAGGGAATATGCTTGACCATCGCCCAGATGAGGGGAAAGGAAAGCAGGGCCGCGAACAAGCTTTTTAAGACGTGCAGCCGAATCTCCTGGTTGGGATCGTCTCTTTTTTCCATGTCAGGCAGGACGGTAAAGCCCAGTTGATTGACCCGCAACGCAATTCGCTCCATATCGATGTGAGTCGGATCATAGATGACTTTTCCTCTTTCCATCGCGAGGTTGACATGGATCGCAACAATTCCCCCCGTTTTGCCCAAAACCTTTTCGATGCGACTGGCACAGGCGGCACAGGTCATTCCTTTTATGTGAAACGTTGTCGTTTGCGTTTTCATGAGCGGTGAGGCCTCCCCCTTGTGAGCAAGCGTGTCCACACAGGATGTCTATGCATGCCTGCCCGAAAGTAGAAGCTTGTGTCCGCATGCAAACGCATGTCAGGGAATAAGGTAAGGGAGGGAAGAGAAGCGGGGGGAGGGAACGCTTATGACAAAATGGTTGGGAAGGCTGCTTCTCGTCATGGCAATCGGCTGGGCAAACGCCGGGTGCGCCTCTCAGCAGGAGCCGCAGGTGATGGCAGCGGCTTCCGCCGAGGGTACACTCGAAAAAGAGCTTCACGTTTCGTTGGCAAGCGAAAAGGCCATGATCTTGCAGGAAAACAAGCTGACAATCGTTCTTTCCGGCGAGATGCTGCATACATTCGAGGAAGCGACGGTGAGCGTTTCTTTGTCCATGCCACAGATGGATCACGGCGAGCTTGTCGTGCAGGCCGCTTCAGTGGGCGACGGTCAGTATGAGGCGCGGATTGTACCCACAATGATCGGGAAGTGGGATGCCACAATTACGATTGAAAAAGACGGACATGTCAAGACCATTGCGTTTCCGTTTGAAGCGGTTCGGTAAACAGATGAAAACCACTCACCATAGCCACGGAGTAAGGCTGGGAATCCAGCCATTGAACACCAGCCCGCGCATGATCGAGACAATCCCAAACGCCACGGCCAAGGAATTGGCGACCAGCAGCATGCGCCGTCGCAGCATTTTGCCAAAGCCAATCGCAAAAAAACCGACGGCAACAAGCGCAGGCAGCGTTCCAATCCCGAACAACGCCAAGGTCAGAGCGCCCTCAAGGAGAGTGCCGCTGGCCGCTGCCTTCATCTGCATCGTGTACGTAAGGCCGCACGGGATGAATCCGAACAGTAAACCGCAGAGAAAGACCGGTACGACTCCGTTTTGGTTCTGCAAGCGTCCGACCAGCCGCTGGACGACAGAAAATTGTGTCGGACTGATCAAGACAAGCGGCAGCGTGTATTTGCGAAACACCCACAGCAAGATCAGGACCCCGCCAAGCAAATGAGCCATTCCCTGCAGGCCGACCAGGCTTCCTGCTGTATGCACAAATGAGCCGGCAAGCCCCATGATCCCGCCAATCAACGTATAGGTGACAATGCGTCCTGCGTTATAGGAAAAGACAGCAATCAGACCGTGATCGCGCTTTGCCTGCATCGTGCAGGCCGACATGATGCCGCCGCACATGCCGATGCAATGGGGGGCACTGAGCAGCCCGGCGAGAAGCACCATTCCGTATTCATAGATGTCTGGCGTCATTTTGCAGTCCCTCGATTTTTATTTTTCTTAAACGTATGTCGGGTTTGGGTTGAACAGACATGAAACGCACGGAATTTGCAGTTTCGTTTGTCAAAATCCCCATTTCATTGATATAGTAAGGAAAGGACGCAATGCACATCGGTTTGGAAAGGGGAGACCTGTGCAACGCGATGGGGGGAACGACAAAATGATGGATGATTATGTAGCGAAAAACAGAGAAGCGTTTGACCGCCTGGGTGCAGCGGCAACAAACGTGGATGATCTGATAAAAATTGCCTTGCAGGAGCTTCCAGCCTTTCAGATGCTGCTGGCAGGCGGCAAGGTGCTTGATTTGGGTTGTGGCGTTGGTCATGATTCCCTCCGGTTAAGACGCCACCGATTGGATGTACAAGGCTTGGATATCAGCGAGGCGATGCTGGCAGAGGCCAAGCGCTCGGTAGAGGGTGTCGAATTCCGGCAAGGGGACTTCCGGGAGCTTCCGTTTGAAGCAGACTGCTTCGATGGTGTCTGGGCGAATGGAACGCTGTTTTACGTAACACCCGAAGACTTGTTGAAGACGCTGCAAGAGGTCGTCCGGATCTTGAAGCCATCAGGCGTGTTCTTTGCCTCGTATTTGCACGGGGAGGGCGAATATACGCATGATTCGCTCTACTACCGGCGTTATCTGGAGGAAGAACTGGACAATCTGTATCGGCAGGCCGGCTTCAAAACAATCGACTTGGCGCAAAGCGGCAATGGCGAAAAATACATGAGCATCACGGCTGTCAAATAGGAGGATGTGCTAGGTGGATATACAAACGCATGCACAATTGCTGCGGACGCTTGATGAGGAATTTGTTAGCAAGGAAGCGCAAATCTTGTTCACCCAGTGGGATACGGATGATGAGGATGAAGAGGAGACTGGCTTTTCCGCAAAGCTGCTCTCTGTAGCACTGTCTGATAACGAATTCGGGGAAAAGGATCTCCACCTTGTCTTTGATCAGGATGGGGAGCAGGCCGAGATTTTGATGGAGCTTCCGAAAACCGAAGAGGATCTGGCTGACTTTGAAAACGGCAGATTGTCCATCTATGGAACGGAAGCGGAGATTGTTTTGACCAAATGAGCAGGCTCGATCATTACCGCTATTACGGGACACCGGACCCGATGCCTCGACAGGAAGCGTACCTGTGTGAACGATATATGAAGCAGCACAAAGCACAGTTGTACTTGTTCGACCGATATCTGCTCGATTTGCCGGCATTGCTGCGTCCGTTTCATCTGGATTGCTTCAATTGTCATCGCGTCCATCGGGAAACGTGCTGTGAGAATGGACAACCCTATGCGGTGGAGCAGTGGCAGCAGCCCTTGCTTGATGAGGTGACCGAGCAGATCGCCCAGACGTATTTACCCGATTCGGTGAAGCAGCTCGTGTGTCAGCACGGAATTTGGGAGAACGTTCGTAGACCCGGAACCATTCGTCTGCACCATGGCACGTGTCTGTTCGCCCAGTCGATCAATGGACAGCTGTGCTGCAGCATTCACGCTCATGCAGAGGGAACCGGGCGGGACGTGTACGACGTGAAGCCATTCAGCTGCCAGCTCTACCCACTGGAGCTGATACAGGTAGGTAGCCATGTGCTGATTACCGCCCTGACGGAGGAGACGGCATCGTTTTCCCGGTGGGGCTTTGATTATTTGGATGAATTTTATTGTGCCAACCAGGAAAGGCGCAGGCTTGCTACCCATCTTGATGAATCGCTGTTTTCACTCGAAGGTTATCGACCGGCATATCAATGGGGAGAAACATTGCTGCGCCGGGCGTTCGGGGATTCGATCGCAGATGCAATTAGCAAGCTCGTTGAAACACATGATCACGAAGCAAAAGACCGTATTCCGGGATAAGCCGGATACGGTCTTTTGCGTGTGGGATGGATACGGCTTCGCTTGGGGAATGGCAGGCGGCCATGGATGACCACCGGCAGCCTGAACAGGCTATCCCGCTACGAGTCACCTTGCTGGGATTCATAAAACTCCTGGTAATTTTGCCGATGTGTACGCCGCTCCTTACGAATCCGATAACGGTCCTGCGCACTATTGAAGTGAAATTTCTCCTCCTCGGTTTCCGGATAAACCGGCGGCACCGGAACCGCCTTTCCGTTTTCATCAACGGCAACGAAGGTGAGATAGGACGTACTGGTCAGATGGCGATCACCTGTGAGTAAATCCTCTGCCTCCACCTGTACGAAAATTTCCATAGATGTCTTGTGCGTCCAGGTAACGTACGCTTCCAAGGAGATCGCTTGACCAACACGTATTGGACGCAAGAAGTCAAGACTGTCATTGGAGGCGGTCACCACCATTGAGCGGGAATGGCGCATCGCTGCGACGCTGGCGACTTTGTCCACATAGGCCATTACCTTTCCGCCAAAAATGGTGCCGTGATAGTTCGTATCAGGCGGCAGCACGAGGTCTGTCATGTAGGTTCGTGAAGCACTCATCGGTTTCGGTTCCATAGCGAGCTCCGTCCTTTTATCGAAATGAGACTATTTTATCGCATTGCCGCGGCAACGACAACTACTCTTGCAGCAGAATGCCGCTCTTTACCAATTGTTCCGCTTTTGCCATGTCGAGATGCATTTCGCGGTCTTCCTCCAGACGGGGAATATCGCGGCGGAGGAGGGCATAGGCACGACCCGTGCCTTTTCCCAAAGCGCCTGAGCCGAAGTCGATTGCCTGTGCAGCAGCCAAATACTCAATCGACAGCACCTTCAGCACATTGCTGATAATTGTCCTCAGCTTGCGGGCAGCAGTCGTGCCCATGCTGACATGGTCCTCCTGATTGGCAGATGACGGGATGGAATCGACGGACGCCGGGTGGCAGAGCACCTTGTTTTCCGACACGATGGAAGCGGACACGTACTGCGTGATCATGAAGCCGGAATGCAGCCCGCCTTTTGCGGTCAAAAACGCAGGCAGACCACTTAGCTGCGGGTTGACCAGGCGCTCCGTACGCCGCTCTGAAATGTTGGCCAGCTCCGCCATCGCAATGCCGAGGAAATCGGCAACGAGCGCCATCGGCTGCCCGTGAAAATTGCCGCCGGAAATGACATCCCCCGTCTCCGGGAACAAAATCGGGTTATCCGTTACACTGTTGCACTCGCGACTGACCGTCTGCCAGACATAGTTCAACGTATCGCGCGTCGCGCCATGAACCTGCGGCAAGCATCGCAGACTGTATGGGTCTTGGACGCGAAGCTGGCCTTGCTCAGTCGTGCGTTCACTGCCCGCGAGGTGGGAAAGGAGCAAACGTGCCGATTCCTGCTGGCCGGGATGAGGGCGAACAGCATGAAGCTGCGGGTCAAAAGCTTTCGGAATCCCGCGCAACGCTTCTACCGTCATGGCCGCAATCAGCTCAGCGCTCTCCATCGCAATTCGCGCGTCGAACAGGGCAAGGCAAAGCAGTGCGGTCATTGCCTGAGTGCCGTTGATCAGGGCAAGCCCTTCCTTTGCCTGCAACCGGATTGGCGCAAGTCCTGCGGCTTCAAGCGCTTTTTTGCCAGGGAGGCGTTGACCTTGGTAGTCAGCCTCACCTTTGCCGAGCATCACGAGCACCATATGTGCAAGCGGTGCCAAATCGCCGCTTGCCCCCAGAGAGCCTTGCTCCGGGATGATTGGATGAACCCCGCGGTTGCACATCGCGATCAAGAGCGCGAGCGTCTCCGGACGGATACCCGAAAAGCCCTTTGCCAATGCATTGATTCGCAATACCATCATTGCGCGGACAACTTCGGTCGGATAAGGCTGCCCCATTGCGCAGGCATGGCTGACGATCAGATTTTCCTGCAAATCGGATACTTCTTCCTTGGAAATCACCACATCGGAAAATTTGCCAAAGCCCGTTGTAATCCCGTACACTACGCGTTGTTCCTCGACCATTTGTTCAACCATGCAACGGGAGGCCTTCACCCGCTCCATTGCGTCATCCGTGAGGGCTATTTCAGTATGAAGGCGGGCAATTTGGACGACTTGGTCAATCGTCAGGCTGTGGCCGTCGAGATCAATCGGTTGTAAAGCTGTTTGGTTGTTCATTGATTTTCCTCCTTTAGCATAGCAAAGAGCGCAAAAGGAAAGGGGTTAGGAAATTTTTCCTAACCCCTTGAACCGTATCCTTTTATCGTTAACATGGCACTGTGATACATGCCCGTTGCATCCGAACCCTCTCATCTGGGTCACTCCGCTTCATGTTTTGAAATCGCTATTACTCCTATTGTAACGATTTTGTGTCAGGAGTCAACGCCATTTCTCCCGTGAAAACGCCTTTAGACAGGTACCCAAAAAACGGGCGCTTCTCCCGTTGGAAAACTAGGCAAGCGTCGTTTCTTAAAGAGGGTGAATGTCATACCATGTACTGTGTCATGTAACCCAGAGAGGACGTGAGTGAGAGTGGAAAAGGAAAAAAGAAAACCGCCTTATCGAGCACCAGAGCAGGCTCCGAAAAAAGAGATGCCGATGCCGCCGATGATGCCGCCGATGATGCCGAGAAAAGAGGTACCGAACCTGCCGCCGATGCCAATGCCTGCCCCGATCATGCCAAAGCCAAACCAGGCTCCCATTATGCCAAGGCCAAACCAGGCACCGGTCATGCCGAAGCCGATGCCCAATCTGCCACCCGCTCCTGCCCAGCAAGAGTCGATGGAGTATTTCATCTTTAAATTCCGTTTCCACATGGACCGGATGCGCTATTACGAACACAAATGCTATCAGCATCGTGTGAATCGGAAGCGCTATCGGAAATATTTCCGTCATTATATGTTCCATCGCAGCAGAATGCACCATTATCAGGGAATGTGCGGACATAAGCACATGGACTCTGGCTATCAAGGCGGCATGAGTTCCTCTGGCAGAGGCTCAAGCAGCATGGGCTCGTACGGAAGTTCAAGCACAATGGGCTCATCAAGCCATGGCAGCTGCGGCTGCGGATGTGGAGGAAGATGCTCCGGTTAACCTGCATCCTCCCAAAATGGACACAATGCCGACCGTCGTTACTCAACCTATGAGCGACGGATCGGCCCATTTTTTTCGCAGGGCTAA
>JBLNEJ010000315.1:0-3331 GCA_050262535.1 Clostridia bacterium | reverse complement strand
GACTGCAAGCTGTTCGCGCGAGCCTGCACGCCTGAAAACCCGATCGGCCCATGCATGGTGTCATCGGAAGGGGCTTGCTCGACGTATTTCAAATATGAACGCAACAAGGCAACGATCGATGCATAGAGGAGATCAGGCTATGAAAATACTGCTTTCACATGGGGACGGCGGTCTGCTGACACATCGACTCGTCGCAGAGGTGTTCCGCAGCGCGTTTCACGATGAAGCGCTTGACTCACAGCAAGATGCGGCACTGCTTCCTGCAGCAGCCGGGCAATTGGCGCTGACGACCGACTCGTTCGTCATCTCCCCGCTGCGTTTTCCGGGCGGGGATATCGGCAAGCTGGCTGTCGCCGGAACGGTCAATGATTTGGCTGTCAGTGGTGCCACCCCTGCGTACTTGACGGTTGGCTTCATTCTGGAAGAGGGCTTGGAAGTCGAGCTTTTGCGCAGTGTTGTGGACTCTTTGGCGCAAGCGGCGCGTGAAGCGGGCGTACGGATCGTTGCCGGCGATACGAAGGTCGTGGAAAAAGGCAAATGCGACGGCATGTACATCAATACGACAGGGATAGGCTTTCTCAAGGAACAGGATCGGCTTGGCTATGCCAAAATCAAGCCGGGCGACTGCGTGCTCATCAATGGGGGGATCGCTGAGCATGCGGTTGCTGTGCTCGGGGAGCGTGCCGGAATTTCGTTTGATCCGCCGCTGATCAGCGATTGCCAGCCGCTGAACAAGCTGATTGCCACCCTGCTGGCGCAATTCCAGACGATCCGCTTCATGCGTGATCCGACTCGCGGCGGCGTTGCCACGACGCTAAAGGAGATCGCTATGAGCGCAGGGATACGGATCGTTCTCGAAGAGGATGCGATTCCGATTCAGCCGACTGTCAAAGGGGCACTGGAGCTGATGGGAATGGACCCGCTTTACATGGCCAATGAGGGCAAGGTGCTGATCATCGTCTCCGAGCGAGAGGCGGCAGGCGTGCTTGATTGCATAAGAAGCTTCCCAGGATTCGAACTCGCTGCGCAAATCGGCAAGGTTGAACCGGGAGCAGGCGAGGTTTGGTTAAAAACAGGGCTTGGGGGAACGCGCGATTTGGATATGATGACGGGGGCGCCGTTGCCACGCATCTGCTAGACAAACAAGGGAGGGTTACTCATGTGCCAGGAAATCGTAAATGTGACAGAGGTGCAGCTCGCTTTGCGGCAGCTTGAGGATCAGGTGCGCAATGTGCATGCGTATGTGAATACGTGGAATGAAGTCGTGGTCAACCGCGGGCTTGATGAGATGAAAGACGATTTTGAAGAAACAGCAGCGTTGGCGGAGCAGTTGCGTAAGAAGCTGCACCAGCTCCAGCACAAGCTCGACGATCAGCAGAAAGCGACTTCACGGGTGATTACGATTACCCGCTTTAATCGCTAGTTCACAACGGTATACCTACAAGGAACAGCCCACTATTTACATGAAGAGTGGGCTGTCGTCGTTTTTCGTGTTCCGCTAATCATCAGAGCCACCGTTCTCACAACAAAAATGCATCGCCAGCGTGGATTTACAGTGAACATGTTTCACTCGTGTGGTTGATTTTCTTTTTCCTCAAGAAAAATGCTTGCCACGTATCAAGAGGATGCAAAAGCCATACAAAAGGTGATAAGCTGAACCCATCTAAAGGAATGCATCGGTTGAATAAAGGGTGGGAAGTCCATGAAGCAGGATCAAGAGGCGGTATGCGGGGTCATTTTGGCGGGAGGACAAAGCAGGCGCATGGGCAGGCGCAAGGAGCTACTTACGTGGAACGAAGGTACGATGATCGAGCATTTGGTAGAAAGCATCACATCGCTTGCGATTCCGTGTCTGGTCGTCACGAACGAGCCGGATTTGTTGCCCGATACGGTGTGCCACCATCCCGACGTGCAGGTGAATCCTGACGAAGTACAGCCATGCGGGCCGCTTGGCGGAATCATCACTGCTTTTCGCAAGCGTCGGGAAGGAAAGCTGCTGCTGCTTTCCTGTGACCTGCCGTTTGTTGATCGGGAGGAGCTGGAACGATTTTTTACGTATCAGAGCAGCATCAAGCAATGGGATGCGATCCTGGCCCAATCGGATGGAAAGATTCATCCGCTGTTCGGGTTTTATCATCGCCGGACACAACCAGCTTGGGAGCACGCCTATGAGCAGAGCCAGTATCGCTTGATGGACACGATCAACAAGCTTGCCGTCCACTTCCTTCCAGCGGGATTGCTCGGCACGTGGGCGACGTTTAACGCCAATACACCTGATGAATATACAGCTGCTTTGGCAGAATGGAGAAGAAGGCACGGACAATAAAAAACAGGTTACGCTTGTGGTAGCGTGACCCGTTGTGGATGGGTGTAAATGTTCAGGCGAGATCCACGGACAAAACCGATTGCCGTAATGCCCAGCTCGTCTGCAAGGTCCAGGGCAAGCTCGGTCGGTGCTGATTTGGACACGAGAATGCCGACGCCGATTTTAGCTGCTTTCAGCAGTACCTCGGATGAGATGCGGCCGCTGAACACGAGAATGTTGTCGTTTGTCTGAAGCTTTTTTTTCAGGCAGTATCCGTAAATTTTGTCCAGGGCGTTGTGCCGACCGATATCCGAATACGTCAGAAGCAATTGATCAGCGGTGCACAGAGCGGCATTGTGCACGCCACCGGTCATACGGTGCACGCTGGAGGCGGATTGCAATGTGTCCATCAGTGTGATGCATTGTGCGGGTGTGATGGCTGCGCTGCTGTTAACTGGACGTGTCGTACGGGCATCGCTGAAAAAATAAAACGATTGCCTACTTTTCCCGCAGCAGGAGGTAATCCGTCGCTTGGAATAAAACTGCTGGGAAAGCAGCTTCTGCTGATGAAGCTCAACATAGGCAAAGCCTTTTGCGGTGTCGATGGACAGCTGCTTGATCTCGTCATAGCTGCCAATCGCCCCTTCTGAGGCAAGAAAGCCGATCACCAGCTCTTCCAGATCGTGCGGGGTACAGACAAGAGTGGCAAACTCCTGGTCGTCGAGAAACAGAGTGAGCGGATATTCCGTGACGATTTCGTCTTCTTCCCAGTCCCATCCGTGTTCATGTACCTTGAGGACGGGGCGTTTGGTCGTTTCATGATGCTCTGACATGACAAGCCTCCCTTTGGGCCGATTGTCCATGAAGGAACTATTGTCTCGCATATGCTTCCATGTTAGTATACAGGGCGAAGTAGGATTTGGGATAGAACCAGAACATTCGACCGTCGCAAAACCTTAGTCGATGCCAACGCACGATGCAGGGTTACGGCGGTTTTATTCGATACATAGAGGGAGGTATAGCCGC
>JBLNEJ010000314.1:0-3199 GCA_050262535.1 Clostridia bacterium | reverse complement strand
GGCTCCGGACGCTTGACCGTGCCGATTGCGGCCAAAGCCAAGTCCATACTCGCTCTCGATTCCTCCCAACCGATGCTGGACTACAATGCGCGAAAACTGAAAGCAGCCGGCTACTCCAACTGGCACACACAGGTTGCCGATCACCGCCATATTCCGGCAGCCGACAACAGCGCCGATCTGGTTGTGTCCGGCTGGAGCATCTGTTATCTGGGCAGCAGCAACCATGCCGGCTGGCAGGACAATATCCGCCAGGTGATGAGTGAAATCAAGCGCGTCCTGCGCCCGGGCGGCACGGTGATCCTGTTTGAGACAATGGGAACGGGAGCTGTGACGCCGAATCCGCCATCCTTTTTGCTCGATTATTACACCATGCTGGAAACGGAGTTTGCCTTCTCTCACTCCTGGTTTCGTGCCGACTATGCGTTTGAAAGTTTGGAGCAGGCCAAAGAGCTGGCACAGTTTTTCTTTGGGGATGAATTGGCCGAGCAAGTTGAGCAAAACAACTGGGTAACGCTTCCGGAATGTGCCGGGATGTGGTGGAAAACCGAGCAGCCGTAAGCGGTTGCTTTCAAAGCGCTCCTCCCTTGCTTTTCTTGTATTTGTGCAATTTCGCAAGCTATATTACACTGGGGAAAACAGGGGGGATTGGAATGGATGTACTGATCTTTGGCGGTTCGGGCTTCGTTGGACAGCATCTTGCCCGTCGCCTGCAAAAGGAAGGAAACCGCGCCTTGATCGCTTCGCGTTCAGCCAGACAAGTCCGCTATGGTCAAGTCGTGACGTACCAGCGTGATCGCCTTGCTGCTTTGCTAGAGACGCTTGAGAGCGACTACGCCATCGTCAACCTTGCCGGCGAATCAATCAATTCAGGTCGCTGGACCGAATCCCGAAAGCAGCGAATTCTCCGTTCACGGGTGGAGCTGACCACGCAGCTGGCCGAAGCAATCGCAACGGTCAAAAAAAAGCCGAGCGTCCTTGTGAACGCATCGGCCGTTGGATATTATGGCTATTCAGATAACGCAACCTTTACCGAGGCCTCCTCTTCTGGCCATGGGTTTCTCAGCGACGTCACCACCGCCTGGGAACGCTCTGCCCTCCTTGCCGAAGCCGATACGCGTGTCGTCTTGCTGCGACTTGGTGTCGTACTGGGCATCGATGGCGGCGCTTTGGTTCGGATGGTGCTTCCCTATCGGCTTTTTGCCGGGGGACCGGTCGGACAGGGTTCGCAGTGGCTTTCCTGGATTCATGTAGAAGACGTGGCTAACCTGATTATCCACGCAATCCAGACACCAACGATGAACGGAGCGCTCAATGCGACCGCTCCAAATCCAGTGACGATGGATCAATTCGGTAGAGCGATCGGCAAGGTGCTCGGCCGACCGCATTGGCTGCCCGTGCCTGCCTTTGCGATGAAGCTGTTGATGGGGGAAATGGCCGAAATCGTGCTGCAAGGACAACGGGTCTTGCCGGAAAAGGCATTGCTTGGCGGGTACACCTTTCTGTACGCCGACGTTGATTCCGCGCTAACCAATCTGTTGGGAGCCGGACGCTAACGGCATTCCAAGACAAAACTTCGTCCCTTGCTTTTCCCTGCTTTCTACCTCAATGTAACCGCCATGATCGTTCATGATTTTATGGCAAATCGAGAGACCGAGCCCTGTTCCGGTCTCTTTTGTCGTGAAAAATGGATTGAAAATCTGCTTGAGCTCGTCTTCGGGTATCCCGATTCCTGTATCACGAATCTCGATGATCCCGTATTCTTCTGTCTGATGGACGAGCAGGCTTACAACACCCGGCTCATGCATCGCATCAAATGCATTTTTGATCAGATTCAACAGCACCTGGACGAGCTTGTCCTTATCCATGTGTACATAAACCTCTCTCCCATCGGACTGATACTCAATGAGATGGCCATAGAACAGTGCTTCCGACTCTGCAAGCGAAACGACCCGCTGCACGCAATCCGACAAGTGGATCGTCCGTACATCGCCGGAATGCGGTTTGGAGAATTGCAACAGCTCTGAGGTGAGCTCGCTTACCCGCTCCACCTCGTTCATCAGGATTTCATAATAAGGCTTGATGTTGTAGCTGTTCTCCTTGGCAATTTGCAAAAATCCTTTTACGGTTGTCATTGGATTTCGGATTTCATGGGCCATGCCGGCAGCCAATTCACCGACAACCCTCAGCTTCTCAGCCCGAAGCAGATGCTCCTCCCGCTGTAGCCACAGGTTTCGTTTTACGGAAAACAGCTTTCGCTCCGCAGCTGAAATCACCTCGATGCCTGTCCGCCCTTCTTCCGGAAACACCGATTCTCCGTACAAAAGAGGAACCCCCAATTCACGAGCGATCTCTTCATCGAGCAGACCCTTGTAATAGGAAAGGCTCCTCCCTTGCTCGTCAACCGGAACAACAAGGGCAAAATCGTCACCGCCACAGCGCGCAACAAGCAAGGCTTCGGGGAAGATTTGACGCAGATAGTTCGCCAAACGGATCAGTATCAAGTTTCCACCGGTATAGCCGATTTCAAAATTGACCGATTTGAGATCATAGCAGTCAAGCAAAAAGAGGGCAAAACGCCCGCTACCTTTTGTCAACTCCTCTAGCTGCCGGTGAAACTCGCTGAAATTGATCAAGCCGGTCAGCACGTCCTCGCTTACCAAGCGTCGCGTTTCTTTCTCAAGCTGACGCTTCTGATTATCCATGTGCAAAAAAACAAAGATGATGCCAATCACAAACAGTGAGCTGAACAAATCGGAAATCGTTACGAGTAAATTGTAGGAGGTAGGGGGAGAGTAGCTGATTCGGATGAAGGAGTAGATGGCAAAGTAAAGAATCGCAATTCCGATGGATCGCTTCAGCTCTCGAGTCTGCTGATATTCCCGTGCCGTCAGGATGAGATAAAGGGGATGACACCAGTTGATTTGACTGACCAGATGTAAGCCTGCCAACAGAATGATCTGCACGGTACGCATGGACCGAGCCCGCCGTTCCAATAGAACGCTCGCCAAAAACAGCAGTGCGGCCAATACTGTCATGACAGGGTGAACCGTTCGCTCCAGCCAAATCGATGAGCCCATGATAAAAAAGACATACAGGCTGATGGCAAATGGATACAGCATCAATGTATCACCTCATGAAGAAATAAGCTTCACAAGACTATTCGCTGTAAGCCCATGCTGCCCCTCCTGCAGGAAGGCAC
>JBLNEJ010000313.1:0-7798 GCA_050262535.1 Clostridia bacterium | reverse complement strand
CATTCAACGTATTGGTCGAGGAGCTGATTTCTTGCATGGAAGCAAGCTGCTCTTCCGAAGCGGAAGCGACATTTTGGGTGTACATGGCCGCGTCTCTTGCCGTCGTCGCAACCTGCTCGATCGTGGCCGTAATCTCCTCCGAGCTGGCGGACATCTCTTCTGCGGATGCCGATACTTCCTGTATTTGTCCAGTTATACTCTGGATGGAGGAGACGATCCGCTCGAAGGCATGTCCGGCCTCGTCCGCTGCCTTGGCCCCTGTCCGAACATCATGTTCAGTGCGAATCATCACTTCCATCGCCCGATTCGTTCCGGTTTGAACGCCACCGATCAATTGCGAGATCTGATCCGACGAATGCTTTGACTGCTCGGCAAGCTTGCGCACTTCATCCGCTACAACTGCGAATCCTCGGCCCGCTTCACCGGCACGCGCCGCTTCAATGGCGGCATTCAACGCAAGCAGATTGGTCTGGTTCGAAATGTCGGTAATGACATCGGTAATTTTGCTGATCTCTTGCGAATGGGAAAAAAGCTCTTCAATCGTTTGACTTGATTCCTTTACGGAACTCTGAATCACATTCATTTGCCTTACAGCTGACATCATGACTTCATTTCCCGTCGCAGCGTGTGTTGATACATCCACAGCGGCTTCCGATACTGAGGAAGCCGATTCCGCGATGCGTTGAATGCCGAGAGCCATTTCTTCCATGGCACGCGTCGTCTCCTGGGCACCTGTGGTCTGTGAATCTGCACCTGCAGCCACCTCCTGAATCTCGACGGCAATTTGCTCGCTCGCTTTGGCTGTTTGCTCAGCATTATGCGAGAGCAAGGAGGACGATTCGCTCAAACGCAAGGAGGTTTCCTGTACATTGGCGATCAGTCGGCGTACATTCGTCACCATCGTATTGAAGTGAACGGACAATTGCCCCAGTTCATCTCTGGAATGGATAGCAGCCGTTACGGACAAGTCTCCGTTCGCCGCCTGGAGGGTAAGCTCAGCCAATTCCTTGGCTGGTCGCAGCGTACGACGGATCAGGAAGATGCTGATCACAATGAAAACCACTTCGAGCCCAAGGGCGATCATGGCATTGGTCAACATCGCTGCATTCAACTCAGCCTGTACGGTTCCATAGTTAAAATCAAGGCCGAAAATTCCAATCGTTTCGCCCTTGGCGTTTTTCAGTTTTTTCAGGACCGTAACCCATGAACCCGAATTATCCTGATACGCATCGCTAATACCGATACCGGACGATTCCATCTCCTGATAGGCCCGTTGCAATTCCGGGGAAAGCGGATAGTCCGTTCCCGGCGTCAATCCGACTTGGTAGAGCTGTTCATTGGCAATCATCATTTTGAGTGAGTTCTTGTCTCCGTTGGCTGTCAGTTGAGGCAAGAAAACATACGCATTTGCGGCGAGATTTTCCTTAAGCGCCCCATCAAGCATCGGTTGAAATTCCTGGACTTTTTCATCGGTCTTGTATGCCGAGGGATTTGTCTCGATCAGGTTCTTGATTTTCTCCACATCATCCGGGTAGCTCTCCCACAGAATGGCATTCATCATGGCCAACGATTTGAGGCGCTCATAATACATTTCCTTATCCCGTTGATACGACACTGCCGCAAGCACTGTGCTTAACAAAAAGATGATGAGTGCGACGTACAGGCTTGCTTTCAAGGTCAAACTCTTTGCTACCATGGTATCTCCCCCACAACCTCGATAATTGACTAGTTCTAATAGACTATGTACCCCCGTTTACAAGCACATAAACCTAATCATATTATTGGATGATTATGGGTATTTTGTATGAGGATTCACAAGCGGATACAACCTTCTTCTGAAGAAGCTGAGCCATCATTCTTGTTGTTCTAAGGATATCCCCTAAAACGTATCGATCCTGATGTCACGATCGTCAACCGTAATCACCTGTATGATCTGGCGAATCAACTCACGCTTTAGCTCATCGCTTGGTTCTTCGTTTTCTCCACTAATCATATGACCAACAGCAGCCGCGATTGCCTCTTCTGTCGGGCTGTCTGTCTCTTCTGCTTCCGCCTCCTCTCGCAAATGGGCGAGCTGATCTTCGAGCTGCAGTTCTTTTTGCCTGCACTCGCGAAAAACTTCCTGCAAATCATCCGCGATGATAGCATCACTCTCGGCGAAGGTGTGTAGCAACCGCTTCCGTTTGGTGCGAATCCGTTCCAGCTCACGCATAAGCCGGCTCTCTCGCTCATCCAGAGCCTCCGGATTTTGCTTGTGCTGCTGCTCCATCCGAAATGCCGCCTCCCTCATAGCCGCCGGATCATCGAGAAAACATCTGACCTGCTGCCACACCAGCTCATCCAATACCTCGCAGCGGATCGTGAAACCACACCCCTGCTGCTTGCTTCCCGCGGTATGCTTCCTGTCCGTATACTCGAACACCGGTTTCCCCCAGTTCCTCCCGCGCCTGCCCGTCATCGTATTCCCGCATCGTCGGCAACGCAGCAGGCCGCTGAGTAGATACGCATGCTGACTTTGACCAGCCCATCTGCGGCGGGATTGCATGAGCATTTGCTGTGCAAGTTGAAACTGTTCGTCAGAAATAATCGGCTGGCAAGGGACCAGTATCCACTCCTCACGCGGACGCGGTCGCATGGCCACCTTTTCGTCCCGGGGCTTGTGCTTGTTGCCAACCATGCCTTCCGTATTCCAGCGATTTTGGTAAAACCGCCCGGCATAGGCTTCGTTTTGCAGGATTTGCCGAACAACCTGACGGTGCCAGGTCCCCGCTCCCCGCTTGGTTGGGATCCCCTGTTCAGTCAACCTTTTTGCAATGCCGTTGATCCCCTTGACCTTTTCATCTGGGGAGGTAAACAGGTCATAGATCAGGCGGACGGTTGTCGCCTCTGCCTCATCCGGGAGCAACTGCTCAGTATGCGGGTCATAGCGGTAGCCATACATGCCAAAATCACGCAGCACTCTGCCTTGCCTCGCCTTTTCCTTTCTCCCGCGGCTCATCCGCTCCGTAATTTTCGCTTTTTCAAATTCGGCGATCGCCCCTCGCATGCTGTAAAACAGATTGCCTTCCGGTGTTTTCGCATAGTCGCCGTTGACGAAAACGAGCGAAATCCCCTGTTTCTCCCATTCCTCGGTAAGCAGCAGCTGGTGCATCAGCTTGCGCGAAAGGCGGTCAGGGTCAAAACAAACGACCGTGGAAATCAATCCAGCTTTCACATCGGCCCGCAGCAGGCGAAGGGCCGGCCGATCCAGCACTTCGCCTGAAACGCCCTCGTCGACATACTCTTTTACGGGCTCCTCACCCGCCTTCCTTCGGCACTCCCGCAGTTG
Organism: Clostridia bacterium; assembly: GCA_050262535.1. Lineage (GTDB taxonomy): Bacteria > Bacillota > Bacilli > Brevibacillales > Brevibacillaceae > Brevibacillus_D. Next base: position 4,470 of record JBLNEJ010000313.1, on the reverse strand, counting down.
GTCGTTCAAGCTGAAGCCGCTTCTCGCCTGTTCCTCCGTACTCACTCTCGCATAGATGCCGATCATGGTGATCTCCCCTTTTGTACCGTTTGATCAGATAGCGATAGCATTCCAAACGGACTCTGTCAGCACAATTTCCTTTGTTGAAGCGGATATGCACCGTGCATCCCCCCTTGCCCAAAACATATGCGCAAGAGACTTGTTCACATACACGAAAAAAACTCACCCCAATTCACGAAATGTGAACCAAGATGAGCTGTTTGACTACCCCTGTTTGATTTGCTCCGCTGTTACGACACTGGACGTCTGTGCTTTTTCCGCCTCCCCGGAGGAAAGCTTCAACCCGATGATGCTGACAACGAGAAGAACGGAAAACACGATTTTCATCAGATGGCGCGGTTCCCCTAAGAACACCATCCCGAAAATAACCGTACCAAGCGCACCGATCCCTGTCCAAATCGCATAAGCTGATCCGATCGGCAACGATTTCAAGGCAAGCGAAAGAAAATAAAAGCTGACCAGCATCCCGCCTACCGTAATCACACTCGGCCACAAACGGGAAAACCCCTCGCTGTATTTCATCCCCATCGCCCAGACGACCTCAAAAATGCCTGCGATAACCAAAAACACCCATGCCATGTTGATCTCTCCTCTGTTGTTGTTTAGGTTTTATTGGCGAACACCTGACCAAAAGATTTTCCAGGCTGCCTCTATTTTTTCTTCATGATTTTCCGGTGAGTAATAATAGATTTGCACGAACAATCCATCCAGCATCGCCAAATAAGCTGCCTGCAGGTCCTCCAATGCGTTGGGGCGAAGCTGTCCATCTGCCAATCCCGTTGCAAAAATGTCCCGCAGCATCTTGACCAAAATCTCTTCCTGCTGCATGAACAGCCCGCTCAGCTCTTCCTTCAGTGCTTCAGGCGGAAACAGCATCGCCCGCTTCAAAAAGGCAGCTTTGTCTTCGTGCTGCTTGAAAAAGAAGCAGTTGGCACGCAGGATCGCGTACAGCGTGTCCTCGGTATTCGTCGCACGCCATTCTTTTACACGATGTTCCACATAGCGAATCTGATCGTGCAGAACATCTTGAAAAACAGCCAGAAACAGCTCGTCTTTCCCTTTGAAGTGCGCATATATCGAAGGCTTCTTAATGCCGACTCCCTGGGCGATTTCGGATAGCGATGCCCCCTCGTAGCCGTGCCTGGAGAAGAGCGGCAGCGCAACTGCTTTGATTCGTTCTTGTGTCAATGATTTTCCCTCGCATTCGTAACGTACACCACTGACTACCTACCGGTCGTTAGTTAAATGCTATCAAATTCCTTCATGGATGACAAGCAAAAACAGCCGACATTCCCGCATGTGGGGAACATCGACTGCAGACAGCCATCCTTTTGACCGTAGACTCTCATTCTCAATGCACCGAGCAGCATACGTAGCCAGCTTCGTCCCTTTGTCAACCTGATAGCTCTCAATCGCTTTGATCAAGCCGATTGTGCCGATGGAGATCAGGTCTTCGCTATCCTCGCCTGTGTTTTCGAACTTTTTCACAATATGCGCCACCAGCCGCAGGTTGTGCTCAATCAGCTTGTTCCGTGCATACGGGTCGCCGGTCGCCATCAAGCGGAGGAACTTCTCTTCCTCGCCCTCCGCCAACGGCTGCGGGAACGCGTTGTTTTTCACGTACGCGACGAGCATCACCAGCTCTTTGACCATCATCGAAAGTGCCACCAATATGCTGGACACGGCTGCCACCTCCCACCTTTGCGATTTACGCTTACTTTTATGCTTATGTGGGCAGGTGCCTAGGCGTGCATGTACGGGGAAATTGTGGATGGGCGACGATCATCTATAAACGTCGCAGGGCTCTGCGCAAGATTTTCCCGGTGCTATTCTTAGGCAATTCATCGAGAAACTCGATCTGCTTCGGAATTTTGTACTTGGCAAGCTTCTCTTTACAAAATTGCCAGAGATCATCGTGCGTTACGCTCTCCTGTTTTTTGACAACATACGCCTGCACGATTTCACCGTATTCTTCATCGGGAACCCCAATGACCGCGGCTTCCAGAACATGTGGATGCAGGTACAGCACTTCCTCAACTTCTCTCGGGTAGACGTTATACCCCCCTACGATGATCATGTCTTTTTTCCGATCGACAATGTAGATGTAATCTTCCTCGTCCATCCGCGCCAAGTCTCCGGTGTACAACCATCCTTCGCGCAGTGCGCTTGTTGTTTCCTCAGGCATTCCCAAATATCCCTTCATCACGTTCGCACCCTGAATAATCAATTCGCCTACATTCCCTCTGGGCACTTCGTTACCTTCCGCATCCACTACCCTGCATTGGACGCCAGGAATCTGTTTCCCAATCGAACCGGGTTTGCGTGTTCCGCGCACCGGATTGAATGAGGCAACAGGCGACGATTCCGTAAGACCGTACCCCTCCAAGATATTGGTTCCATACTTCTCTTCAAATCGATGAAGCAATTCTACCGGAATGGCCGCTCCTCCCGATACGCAAAAACGGAGGGATGCGAAATCATCGGCTGTTGCATCAGGAAGTTGAAGCATAAAGTTGTACATCGTCGGGACACCGGCAAACATCGTAGCAGCTTCCGCACGGATGGTTCGAACTACTTCAACAGGACTGAATTTGGGAACAAGCAGGATCGTCGCCCCAGTGGATATCGGAGCATTCATGCAGACGGTCATGCAAAACACATGAAACAAAGGCAGGACCGCCACCATGCGATCTGTTTTGTCCAGTTCAAAAAGGATGGCAGTCGCTTCGGCATTTGACGCCAGATTTCGATGGGTAAGCATGGCTCCCTTGGGGTGTCCGGTCGTTCCGGACGTATACAAAACGACAGCCAGATCTTCCTCATCGATATGTACAGTCTCCATGAGATTATCATTTTCCTGCAAGAGAGCTTCTACGGTCAATTCGGAACCAACAGGCTCCGTATAGACGGTAAATGCTAGATTCTCGAGTTGTTCCTTCAGCTTGTTCACGACAGGTTCGAGGGAAGCGATCGCGACAACCGCCTTGGCCCGACTGTTGGACAGAATGTAGGAGATTTCCGCTGACGTATAAATCGGATTGATGGGAACAACAGCGGCACCGGTACGCAGAATGCCATAATACGCGATAATGAATTCAGGCGTGTTGCCCATCAGCACACCAACCGTATCTCCTTTGCCGACACCCCTGGCGCGTAAAGCAGAAGCAAAACGGCTCGCCATCTGGTCGAGCTGGGCGTATGTAGCGGTCTGGCCGAGATAGTTGAATGCGATGTTTTCCGGATATAACTCGGCGCTTTTTTGCAAATTTTCGTTCAAATTCAAGCTCATCTCTGTTTCCCCCTATTTTCCTTTTTCTCCTGTCAACTTTCTGCTGATCGAGCTCTCTCCTTTGCTCCCACTTCAGATGTTTCCATAAGATTCTGAACCTTATTCTCCTAGGAAGCTGCGGCAAGTCTATTTAAGCTAAGACCCCCCCTTGCCGTGGATCACGAACGCGCCACATCATCGGGACCGTAAGCGCTTACATTTCAGTTTATCATCCTGCCAGAATTCGTTCAAGGACGAGAACCTGGTGCGGACCGTTTCCTTGTTCGCGCGAAACGTAAAGAAAACCCATCCTCGAATGGGCTTTCTTTGCTCGCTGCACGTATTCCCGACTATTCGTCAAACCGTTGCCGATACCCGCACCTGCGGCACAGCTCCTCAACTGCTTCCCTCCGCGAGAAGCCCTCGACGAGGCGGCTCGCCCGCTCTCCTTCCACAATCTCCGAAAACGCCGTATCATGGATATTCCCCAGATTAATCTTGCCTTCCCCATCCAGGCAGCACGGCACAACCGTCCCGTCAACAAGGATCGCCGAGTGGCTGCGGAGTGCATGGCAGAAGCCCTTGCCGTCATCCTCCGGCGCTGCCAGGCTTGGCCATTGGAATTCATGATCCTGGTTCAAATAAATTCGGTCCGCAATTTTCACGCCGCTTCCCGGAACAACCTTTTCCTCAATCCGGTAATCAAGCTGAAACTCTTTCTCGATGATCTCCAGTGTTTGCCGGTTACGCATCCTTTCGAGATTGGTCGCGTTATCCTGGGTCAGGTTCCACAAACGGAACGAAAAAATGATCCGATGCTCCGCCGCTTCCCGGACAAACGCAAGAATGTCCCGCAAATACCCTTCCCGATCCGTGGAGCCTTCATGCCCGTCAAAGCTATGCAAGGAAAAATTCATTTGCCGAAGCGCCGGCTTCCCCAGCAGCTTGTGCTTGTTTTTGGCGATGAGTGTGCCATTGGTCGTGATGTTCACCTTGAAGCCCTTGGCGTGGCTGATGTCGAGCAGCTCGTCGATTTTGGGGTGCAGGAGCGGCTCTCCTTTGACATGAAGATAGATATGGTTCGTATGTGGCTTGATCTGATCCAACGTCTTGCAAAATTCGTCCAGCTTAATAAAATTCGC
>JBLNEJ010000312.1:0-15532 GCA_050262535.1 Clostridia bacterium | reverse complement strand
CACCTACGGAAGGGATTTGTTAAAACTGGGGGGAGAATTGGGGATTCACGGTTATAATCACCAGTCGCTCGTCCTCGACCAAGCGCAGGTGGATGAATTGGGCTACAATGCTTGGCCGAATCAGGAAAGCATGAAAGCGGCATTGAAGGAAGTAACCACATTCATCAAACAGTCCTATCCCAAGTATTCCGTCAAAGTGTATGTTCCTCCTTCCAATGTGTTGAGTGAGGAAGGACGTCAGGCATTGAAAAGCGAGTTGCCGGAGATCAAGATGATTGCGTCCCTCTATGCTGAGTCGGCTAACAACAAGGAGTATACCCAAGAGTTTTCGGTAGCACCAGATGGTATGCTTGAAATGCCGCGGATTACATCTGGTTATGCAGATACAGAGATTACGGATTGGTACATTGCAAATGCGATGACATCGATTGGTGTGTTTTCCCACTTTGTGCATCCCGATGATATTTTGGACAGCGGGCGGAGCAAGGACAAGACGTGGCCGGTATTGTCAAAGGAATACCGCAAAATGATGGGAAAAGTTTATCAAAACTATCCGTGGCTGCGCAGCTTGACCGCTTCAGGTGCGGGGGAGAAACTGAGGGAATACGTAAAAGCGGAAGTGTATCTGGAGCACAAGGACAATCGTATTTTCGGTTATATCAATAACTTTTCACAGGACATGTATTTTGTCTTGCGGACTAAGAAGCAGATCACGGGAACGAAGCAATGCGATGTTGTGAACATCGACGAGGGAGTGTATCTGGTTTATACGACCAGCCCCAAATTTGAAATAGGACTGGAAGGGTAATTGATGAAGATTTGTTTGATTGCTGAAGGCTCATATCCCTATATTACAGGAGGCGTCTCTAGCTGGATTCACTCCTTGATCAATGGGATGCCTGAACATCAATTCATTATCTATGCGATTCATGCGCAGGAAAAGAACAAAGGAAAATTCGTTTACCAGCTCCCTCCGAATGTGACAGAAGTAAAGGAAGTCTTTCTGGATTCCTTTCAGAAAGAGGAAACAAAGTCTGGAAAACGACTTCAGTTATTGCCAAACGAGATGAATGCTGTGCTGTCTCTGTTGATCGGAACAGACGTCAACTGGCGCTCTCTTTTTTCTTTGTTTACGGGAAAAAGGCTGAATTCAGTCGGCGATTTTCTCACCAGCAGGGATTTCTTTGACATTATGGAGACGCTTTGCGAAACTAAGTATCCGCAAATTCCGTTTACCGAAATGATTTGGATGATCCGCTCCATGATCTTGCCGCTGTTTCAAATCATCAAGGAAGGAATTCCGGAGGCCGACCTGTATCACAGCGTCAGTACGGGATATGGAGGCCTTGCGGGAAGCCTTGGAAAATATATGCACAAAAAACCGTTTTTGCTCACGGAGCACGGAATCTATACGAGGGAACGGGAAGAAGAAATTATCAAGGCCAATTGGGTAAAGGGACATTTCAAGGATATTTGGATCGATTATTTTTATAACCTTTCGCAATGTGCCTACTCATTTGCCAATCAGGTCATTACGTTATTCGGACGAAATAAGGAAATTCAGATTGAGCTTGGCTGTGAACCTGAAAAAATCCAGATCATTCCTAATGGTGTTGCGGTAGAGGACTATGAGAATCTTCCACCAAAAACGGAGGATACTTACAAAATCATGATCGGAGCTGTCGTCCGTGTTGTTCCCATTAAGGATATCAAAACAATGATTCATAGCTTTGCGCTTGTGAAGGAACAAATTCCGCAAGCGATGTTTTTCATCATGGGTCCGGTCGATGAAGATCAGGAGTACTATGAAGAGTGCTTGCAGCTGGTTGAGGGGCTTCAGCTTGAAGATGTGGTATTCACGGGTACGGTCAACGTGAAAGAATACATCGGCAAAATGGACCTCCTGGTGCTGACGAGTATCAGTGAAGGGCAGCCTCTGGTCATTCTGGAAGGGATGGCTTGTAAAAAGCCGTTTGTTACAACGGACGTAGGCAGTTGCCGGGAATTGCTGTATGGCAACGATGATGGCTACGGAGAAGCTGGGATTACGGTACCTGTCATGCACTTTCATCAAATTGCCCAATCGATCGTCACCTTGTGCAATAATGCCGAGCTTCGCGCTCAAATGGGGGAAAACGGGTACAATCGAGTACATGAGCGATACACGAGGGCAAGCTTTTTAGAGGGATACAAGCAGCTTTATCGAGAATTCGGAGGGATGTAAATTATGGCGGGAATTGGTTTTGAGCTAAAAAAGATGTTCCGCTCTAAGTGATACCTCTCCAGCATGAAGGCGTATGCGTTTTCCTCTCTGGTTACAGTAGGGCCGATGCTATTGTGCATGCTGATGGTTACGATTTTGCAACAAATGCTGCTTCATCTCGATGTTTCGTATTTGGAGCGGATGACTTTTTTGTCAGCCATCGTTTACGCGTTTGTTTTTTCACTCCTGATTACGTGTGGGTTTACAATGGTGATGTCCCGATACATTGCAGACAAAATTTACTTGAAGGAATATAACGATATTATTTCCTCCCTGTATGGGATCATTGCCCTTTGTCTTTTCCTTGGAGGAACGATTGGTGCCATTTTTTATATACTGTCACCTCTTGATTTTTGGCTGAAGCTCAGTGCCTACCTGTTGTATGTAGAGCTAATCATCGTTTGGATTCAAAGTGCGTATATGTCCGCTTTACGCGATTATATGCGGATTGTACGCGGGTACATGACGGCGGTCATTGTTTCAGTTGTTTCGGCCTACTTTTTGCTGGAGATGATTGCGTCTCATCGGGCAGTGGCCATGCTCATTTCCCTTGATATCGGTTTTTTTATCATGATCTTGCTTTCCATGGTACATCTGGAAAGCTATTTTCCTAAAAAGCAACGCGATTACTTTGATTTTCTGAAGTATATAAGACGCTATCCGGAACTTTTGGGGACAGGGTTGTTCTGTTCGCTCGGTTTTTATATTCACAATTTCGTCTACTGGCTGCTCAGTCCGCTTCAGGAGACGGTTGCGGATACGTTCATCTTGGCGCCGAGCTATGATGTTCCCGCGTTTTATGCATCCTTGAGTATATTGCCAACGATGGTCATTTTTGTTGTATCTGTCGAGACATCCTTCTATGAAAAGTACAGACAGTACTATGGTACAATCTTGGGAACAGGTTCTGTCCTTGATGTTAAACGTGCGAAAAACGACATGATTCAAACGTTGATGCAAGAGTTAAGCTTTATGATGGAGGTGCAGCTATTCTTTACGCTCGTTTCGCTGGCATTGGGCATGACGCTGCTTCCCCATATCGGCTTTTCATCCGAGCAGATTGAGATGTTTAATATTTTGGTGATTGCCGGGTTTCTGTACGTGGTCATGTTCGTCATTGTCCTGCTCTTGCTATATTACGATGACAGAAAGGGAGCGATTGCGGTAACAACGTTGTTCGTATTGAGTACAGCTGTTCTCACTCTTGCATTGCTGCCCTTGCAGGACTATGGATTTTCGTTCTTCGTGTCCGCATTTCTTTCATTGGCGGCAGCAATCTGGCGCTTGATTTACTTCCTCAGGCATATTGACTACTATACCTTCTGTTCTCAACCTTTGTTTAGCAAACAACAGGGAGCAACAGACGCGTAAACCGATTGGACTATTGGAGGAGTTATGTTGGCGAAAGTACGATTGATGCTGATTCTGGCTGTATGTATGGGCTTGCTAGGCTGTACGCAGCAACCTGAAAAGCAAGAGATGCCGCTACCAAAGCCGCAAGAGGGGCCTGTGGAGGAGACTTTTCCGAATGAGGAACCGCTGATTGAAAACAGAGAGGTTTACTCACAGGATCAACCAGGGAGTATCGTCTATTTATATGTGACAGTGGTAAAAGAGGAGAACCCGGAACTGAAAACCACAACGTTCAACGAGATCAATCGATCACTCACGGGACTCAATGCAAAAGGGGAGGACCTCAAAGCGAAGGTGATTTTTCAGGAAGGGACAGCAGAAGGACCGAAAGTCGGGTATCTCGGGTTTGGGGAAACACGCGCCAATGGAACCCTGGAACTGCGGGGAGAATCTAGCAGAAGCTCTGAACAGAAATCGTTCAAACTGAGACTCTTCGATAGCACCGGCTTTTGGCGTGATCAGCGGCAAATCAACCTGAGCAAGCATCGCAACGATATTACCAGGGTTCGCCAAAAGCTCAGCTTTGACTATTTTTCGCAAATTCCGAATATGACAAGTCTTCGAACCCAGTTTGTTGATTTGAAGATAAAGGACTTGACCGGGTCTCGTCCAGATACGGACTTCGTTGATTTCGGCTTGTTTACCCAGATCGAACAGCCGAACAAGTCGTTTCTTCAGGCACATGGCTTGGACCGAAATGGAAATTTGTACAAAACGGTCAATTTTGAATTTCAGCGGTATCCTGACAAAATCAAGCTGGTCGATGATCCGAGCTTTAACAAAAAAGCGTTTGAAAGTGTGCTGGAAAACAAAGGAAACGATAACCACCAAAAGCTGATTGACATGCTGGAGGCGGTCAATGACCCAGCGATCAACATTAACACGGTGCTGGATACGTATTTTGATCGGGAAAATTACTATGCTTGGCTGGCGGCAAACATTTTGATGGGGAACGCGGATACGGCTGCACATAACTTTTATTTGTACAGTCCTTCCAACTCAAAGAAATTTTATTTCCTGCCATGGGACTACGATCTGTCGTGGGGATTTTTTGAGGAGGAAGCCAAGCGTGTCCCCACTATTACACTCGGTAAATGGGAGTTCGGCATTTCGAATTATTGGGTTTCTTCTTTGCACAGAAGGGTGTTTAAAGATCCGAAAAATGTGAAGCAGCTGGATGAAGAGATCGAAGAGCTGGGGCACGTCATAACAAAAGAGAAAACGAACGAGATGTTGAAAAGCTACTACCCTATTGTCAGCAAATACGTCCGGCAACTGCCAGACCTGTACAACCTTCCACAGCCGGTAGAGCAATTCGATAAGGAATATGCAATTATCCCGAATCAACCGGAGATCAACAAAGAGCGGTATTACAAAGCGAAGGAAAATCCGATGCCGTTCTACATGGATGAGCCGAAGAAAATTGGGGGGGCAATGCATTTCACCTGGGATCATTCCTATGATTTGCAAGGGGATGATTTGAGTTATGATTTTGCCGTAAGCTATGATCCTGGATTCACCAGAATCGTTGCACAAGCCAAAGGGTTGAAGGGAACCGAGTACACCGTTCCGATAAATGGAACGGGACGCTTTTTCTGGCGAGTGCTTGTCCATGACGCCAAGGGAAACACCTCAACATCATTTGACCGTGTAGAGGTTGAGAATTCCCGATACCACGGCGTAAAGGAGTTTACGGTGAAATGATGAAATTTGGCAAGAAGCGATTGCGACACGAGTTGAAGTATTATATCCGGTTTCAGGATTATGAAGCGTTGCGAGCGAGACTCCCTATGATCATGACTCTCGATACTTACTCGGTAGATGAGGAAGGATACCATATACGCAGTCTTTATTTTGATGATGCGTATGATTCCTCCCTGCATGAAAAAAATTACGGCGTGTTCAAACGACGGAAATATCGGATTCGCATCTATAATTTGCAAGATCGTGTGATAAAGTTGGAACGAAAAAGCAAGTATGACAGCTATATCAGCAAAGAGGCGTCCTCTCTATCCCGCGATGAGTACGATAAGATTTTGCTTGGAGACGTGGATTTTTTACTCGAGCGTGAAGACGAGCTGCTGCGTGATTTTTACTTCGATATCAAGAATCATTTGTTTCGTCCTCGCGTCATTACCGACTATGTCCGGGAAGCGTACGTAATGGACCTGGGTAATGCCAGGGTAACATTTGACAAGCGCTTGAAAACAAATGTGAATTCGATTGACATCTTTGATGAGACATTGATGACCGTGCATGCCATTCATCAACCGATGATGGTGATGGAAGTAAAGTATGACCATTTTCTGCCGAAGAATGTCAGCGTGTTGCTCCAGCATATGAGCAACCAGCGTTCAGCCATCTCTAAGTATGTGATTTGCCGGGAGGAGAGCAAGAAATATTACAATTTATAGGATGAGGGGAATCCTTTGCACTATGGATACAGCAACCATTAATTTTCAGGATATCATCAAAAAAAGCGTCTTAAAAATGGAGCAGTTTGCCAGTATTTCACTGCTGGATACGGCAATTGGTCTGGTTGTTTCCGGATTGATCGGCCTGTTTATTTATTGGATTTATAAGAAGTCGTTTCGTGGTGTAGTCTACAGCCATACCTTCAATGTAACGCTGGTCGTGATGACGATGCTGACCTGTCTCATTATCATGACAATCAGTACGAACATCGTCTTGTCCCTGGGGATGGTCGGAGCACTGAGTATCGTGCGCTTCCGAACGGCAATCAAGGACCCGCTCGATATCGTTTTTATGTTCTGGGCAATATCGGCGGGCATTGCAACAGGAGCAGGAGTCTATTCTGTTTCAGTTCTGGGATCAGCCATCGTGGCGCTGACGATCATGTTTCTGTCGCGCAAAAAGTTGAAGGACATGGCGTATCTCCTGGTGATTCACTATAGGGAAGATGCACATGATCAGGTGAAGGTAAAGCTGAACAGAATCAAACATGCGCTGAAATCCAAAACAGTCAACAAGGACAATATCGAGTTGGTTGTGGAAATCAAGCTCAGGGATGATAACACTTCATTTGTCAATGAACTGGCTGTGATAGAAGGTGTAAAAAATGTTTCCCTTGTCAGCTACAACGGAGACTATGCCCCTTGATACATGATTCACATATGGTGTTGGAAAAACCCTCCCAAATCGGGAGGGTTTTTGCGTTCTATTTGGGTACGACGCTTACTTTTCCGAGCGTATAGCGCAAATCCCCTCGCTTGCCTTCCATTGCGAATTGGATGCCTGGCAAGCCGGTATGAGGATCGACAATCGCGGCACAGATAGTGTATGTACCAGTGGGCAGACTGGGCGGGATTGGAAGCGAACGGGTTGTTTTCGTTGTGCCGGGAAGCCATTTCCGAATATTCTCGGCTGTATTGGTTTTCAGTACAATTTTTCCGGACTCATCGGCTAGGGAAAGTTCCAGTGGCCAAGGGAAATAGAAAGGGGCGATGCCGCTGTTTTTCCACTCCATTGAGACATTCAGTCTTGATCCGGCAGTCACTTTTTTGGCATGAGACTCTTTGGCGAGTGAGAATCGGTAGCCGATTGTATTCAGAAACTTGTTCAAGTATTGTTGTTGTTCGGAATCAGTATCGAATTTGGCTGGTGTGTTGGGTCCCATCCAACTGATATGAGTCGCTTTAGCCTGGGTGAGCAATTCGTCCATATTCGAAGGGTCAAAATAGGTTTTCAGCGACTGTGAAGGCGAGAATTCTCCTCCGCTCGGAGCGTATTTCCAGTAGTCCGGCATCGCAGGCATCGGTTCTTTGGTCAACCAGGAGATGTAGCCTTTCTGAATCCAGGAAAGATATTCACTCGTGTGCTTCTTGTTGGCAAACATGTCATTATAAAGGCCCAATTTGTATTGCTTGGCAATCGGATGAGGTCTCCTCATCAACAGGATGCTGTCAGAGAAGCTGTCCAAATAAGGCTTCACATATTGATCGGATACTTCTTGCTTGGGGAACGGGATGGAGGTATTCGTATGCCATTCTCCCCAATGACCGATGCTGCCCAGTTCGATAAATGCCAGGCGTGGATCGTCCTTATAACGTTCACCGAGCTTGGTGATCAGTTCTTTGTGGTACGCAATCAGTTTTGGATTGCTATAATTGGGGCTAAATCCCTTGCCATGGCTGTTTTCGTACCATTCCCCATCACCGTCCAACTCGTTATAGAGCCAGTCAGGGATGTCCTTGTGAGATTCTTCCTCAGGATAATCAAGGATAACGCGAATAACCCATTTCATATTCTGATCGGCCCATTTCGCCAGCTTTAATTCTGCTTCAACCTGATCGAATTGATAGTTTCCTTTTTCCGGCTCAAGTTGTCTCCATGAAAGATTGGCGTATACCAACGAATGCGGCTGCTTGTATTCATCGGAGCGGGAGTCCGGGGCAAGCCCCATATAGGGATTGATCAGTACATCGTCCAAATAAGCAGGCGTGTACGTTTCAACTTCTGGCTTTGCTGCCGAACCAAAGGCTGGAAGAATGGAGAAAAGCGCAAGCATAAAGGCGCAAAATATAAGAAGATGGCCAGATTTCATGTTCAAGTACCCCCGCAAAGATCGACAAGTTTTGTCAGAGAATTACGTTTGTTTTACCATATTTAGTGGGTGAGTTCAATGGAACATATGAAAAACAATACACACCGTAGCTGACAAAGCTACGGTGGTGTTAGAGAATATCTGTTACAACAAATGCCTGAGCCACAAAACGATTCTGCCGACAATATATCCAAGCACAATCACCCAGAATATTTTGCCCCAGACAGAGAGGCCGGCAATATACTCACGCAAGCTTTTGCGATCGGTCGGTGGTTGCTTCATGGGCAGCCGCTCCTTTTTCCTTATTATAACGGATAAACAGAAAGATCCCGAACAGGATGATGGCGCCGCCAATCCATTGGGGCGTCGTTACAATTTCACCAAGAATAAAATAAGCCAGAATCGAGGTGCCAACGGGCTCACCCAGAATGCCCATGGAAATCGTCGAAGTGCTGAGCCATTTGATGACCCAGTTGAAAATGGTGTGGCCAAGCAGCGTCGGAATCAAGGCCAGGCAGAAGAACCAGAGCCAGTCGCTTGCCGGATAGCCCGTCACCTGGTAGCCGAGCGTGAAATCATAGCCGAACAGAATGACCGTGCTGGCCGTATAGACAACGAGCGTATAAGCAGCGAGTGACATCCCCTGTCTGACATATTGGCCGATCAACCAGTAAATCGTCACCGTAAGTGCCCCAAGCAGGGCGAGAATATCTCCGTAGAGCGCCATACCGCCGATACGAAAATCGCCCCAGCCGATGACGAAGCTACCGACAATGGCGAGCAGACCGCCTGTCAGGCCTAGCTTGCTGATTCGTTCGCCAAACAAAAAATAACCGCCAATGAACGCGAACAGCGGCTGCAGCGTCACCAATACGGTCGAGCTGGCGACCGAGGTAAAACGCAACGATTCGAACCATAACAGAAAATGGCTGGCAAGAAAAGCTCCTGACAAAAAGCTGAGCAGCCATTGCTTGCGGCTCATGCCGCGTATTTCGCCGAGCACCCCGCGATTCCACAAGAGCATCGGGAGAGTCAGTACAACGGAAAAAGCGAGCCGATAGGTTGCGGTAATCGGTGCAGGCGCTTGCGACAGCTTGACGAAAATCGCGGAAGTGGAAACAGCGATCACTCCGATCAAGAGTGCCAGGTAAGGCGGAAAGGCAGGTTTTTGCGTATGCATGGTGGAACTCCTTTATTGGGTGAACAATTCTTGTACGATCATACCCTCCTATTCTACTGTGTGGTTTCATGGAAGTACAATGTTTTGTCCGGGTGAAACGATTTCGATGCAGTTTTTGCCTGATTTCTGTGGCCTATGTTATGATGAAAGGTAATGTATGCAATAAACGATGAAATGCGAGTATGATCGAGAGGAGTCGGACGGATGGGCCATTTAGTGCTGATTGACGGGAACAGTATCGCAAACCGCGCGTTTTATGCGCTGCCGCCATTATCCACATCCAGCGGATTGCACACGAATGCTGTGCTCGGCTTTACGACGATGCTTCTGAAGGTTTTGGAAGAGATGAAGCCGACCCATCTGTTGGTCGCATTTGATGCGGGCAAGGTTGTTTTTCGCCATAGCGAATTTACGGAATATAAAGCAGGAAGGGCCAAGACCCCGCCGGAGCTGTCTGAGCAGTTTCCGATCCTGCGCGAGCTGCTGGATGCGTTTTCGATCCAGTGGACCGAGCTTACGGGGTATGAAGCCGATGATATTATCGGGACGCTGACCCGCAAAGCAGATGAGGGCGGACTCGCGACGACGGTCATTACGGGGGACAAGGACATGCTTCAGCTTGTCTCTCCGCACGTGTCCGTTGCCTTGACGCGCAAGGGCGTGAGCGAGCTGGAGCTTTACGACGAGTCTGCGATCCAGGAGAAGTACGGATTGAAGCCATTGCAAATCATCGATCTGAAGGGGTTGATGGGTGACACGTCGGACAACATTCCAGGTGTGCCGGGTGTAGGTGAAAAAACAGCGCTAAAGCTGCTGCACGAATACGGTTCCGTCGAAGTGGTTTTGGAAAACATCGATGCGGTCAGCGGCAAGAAGCTGCAGGAAAATCTGCGCAACAACGTGGAGCAGGCGAAGCTGAGCAAGTCGCTGGCGACGATTTTCCGCGATGCCCCGATTGAGATGGAAACGGAAAAAACGGCATTTGAAGGCTACAATGGAAGAAAGCTTGTCGACTTTTTCAAAAAGGTTGAGTTCAAATCGTTGATTCCGAAGGTCAAGGTAGTGGCTGAAAGTGAGGGAACGGGTGCGGAAACGGATGCGGCGGATCAAGCTGCTGCTCGCTTTGCATTCGAAGAGGTGACCGCTGAAAACCGCGACGAATTGGCCAAGCTGCTCACGTCTCCAATGAGCCTTTCCATAGAAACCGATGGAGAAAATTATCATCATGCGCCGATCCTTGGCTATGCTGTAGCGGCTGAGGGAACGACGCTTTACGTGCCGGTCGCAGTGGCACAGGAGTGGGAAGCCTTTTCTGCCTGGCTGCAGGATGAAACCAAACAAAAATATGTGTTTGATGGCAAGAAGGATACCGTCGCACTCGCATGGCACGGCTTGACGCTGAAAGGCGTCGGCTTTGACCTGTTTCTTGCCTCTTATTTGCTGAACGCGGCGGAAAGCAATCCGACGCTTGCGGATGTGGCAAGGCAATACGTCGATCTCGTTGTCATCGCTGACGAGGATCTGTATGGCAAGGGTGCCAAGCGGATGCTGCCCGATGCGGACAAGCTGGCCGAGCATGTGGCGCGCAAGGCGGCAGCGATTTGGCAAAGCATTCCGACCGTAAAGCAGCAGATCGAGTCGCATCAGCTGGAAGAGCTGCTCAACGGTTTGGAAGGTCCGCTCAGCCTCGTGCTGGCCCAGATGGAATTCACCGGGGTGAAGGTGGATGGCAGCCGTCTGGAAGCGATGGGCGTGGAGCTGGACAAGAAGCTGGCAGAGCTGACCGCGCAGATTTATGAGCAGGCAGGTGGCAGCTTCAATATCAATTCGCCGAAACAGCTGGGT
Source organism: Clostridia bacterium (assembly GCA_050262535.1). Taxonomy (GTDB): domain Bacteria; phylum Bacillota; class Bacilli; order Brevibacillales; family Brevibacillaceae; genus Brevibacillus_D. The sequence continues at coordinate 4,267 of JBLNEJ010000312.1, read as the reverse complement.
GAGATTTTGTTTGACCGATTGGCGCTTCCTATCTTGAAGAAAACAAAGACAGGACCTTCGACGAGCGCCGATGTGCTTGAGAAACTGGCTCAGGAAAACCCTCATCCGATACTTGAGCTGATTCTCCATTTCCGTCAGCTCGGCAAGCTGCGCTCGACCTACATTGAAGGCTTGCTGAAAGAGATTCATACGAAAACAAGCAAGGTGCACACGCTCTTCAACCAGGCGACAACGGCTACCGGCCGTTTGAGCAGTACCGAGCCGAATCTGCAAAACATCCCGATCCGGCTTGAGGAAGGGCGCAAAATCAGGGAAGCATTCGTTCCTTCCGAGGATGGCTGGTACATGCTTGCAGCCGACTACTCGCAGATTGAGCTGCGCGTACTGGCCCATATTTCCAAGGACGCCAATTTGGTCGATGCTTTCCAGAAAGGGATGGACATCCATACCCGCACCGCGATGGATGTATTCGGGGTGGCAGAGGATGGGGTCACATCGCTGATGCGTCGCCAGGCCAAGGCGGTCAACTTCGGAATCGTTTATGGGATCAGTGACTATGGTCTCTCGCAAAACCTGAATATTACCCGCAAGGACGCAGCAGCATTCATTGAGCGATATTTTGATGTGTTCTCCGGGGTCAAACAATATATGGAAGACATTGTCAAGCAGGCCAAGCAGGACGGCTATGTCACTACCTTGCTGAATCGCCGCCGCTATTTGCCGGATATCAAAAGCAGCAATTTCAACCTGCGCTCGTTTGCGGAGCGTACGGCCATGAACACGCCGATTCAGGGAACCGCTGCCGACATTATCAAGCTGGCGATGATTCGCATGCAGGAGCGGCTTCAGGCGGAAGGCTTGCGAAGCCGGATGCTTCTGCAGGTGCATGACGAGCTTGTATTTGAAGTGCCGGAGGATGAGCTGGACACGATGCGCAAAATTGTGCCGGAAGTGATGGAAGCGGCGATTGTGCTTGATGTACCGCTTAAGGCTGATGTCAATGACGGACGTACCTGGTACGACGCCAAATAAACACTGAACGAGCTGCAACAGGAGGATTTCAATCATGCCGGAATTGCCAGAGGTGGAAACGGTCGTTCGTACGCTGCGCCAGTTGGTCACAGCCAAAACGATCGACCGTGTTAGCGTCCATTTGCCGCGGATTATTCGCAGACCTGATGATGTTGTCCAGTTTTGTGCCCAACTGGCGAATCAAACGATACACCGAATTGAGCGGAGGGCCAAATTTATCCTGTTCATCCTGGATCACGATATTCTCATCTCCCACCTTCGCATGGAGGGACGCTACGGACTGTATCACGCCACAGATGAGGTAGAAAAGCATACGCATGTCGTCTTTCACTTTACGGATGGGACCGAACTGCGCTATCGTGACGTACGCCAATTCGGCACGATGGATTTGCTCCCGATCGGTACGGAATTTACTGTCGAGCCGTTGGCGAAGCTGGGCATCGAACCGTTTGACGAAAGCTTTACGCCCGCCTTGTTTCGCAAAATGCTAAAGTCACGCTCAACCAAAATCAAGCCGCTCTTGCTAAACCAAGAATTTCTTGTCGGGCTGGGGAATATTTATGTGGACGAGGCGTTGTTTCGAGCAGGTATTCACCCCGAACGGCCAGCTGCGGAAATTACGCCTAAGCAGGCAGGCCGCTTGCACGAGAGCATCGTTGCAACGCTGAGTGAAGCAGTGGAGCAGGGGGGCAGCTCGATCAAGTCGTATGTGAACGGTCAGGGTGAAATGGGCATGTTCCAGCAATCACTCAAGGTTTACGGTCGCAAGGGAGAGCCGTGCGACGTCTGTTCCACGCCGATTGAACGGTTTGTCGTCGGCGGCCGGGGAACGCATATTTGTCCCAAGTGTCAGAAGAAGTAAGCGAGGGGGCGAAAGGATGATTTTAGGGCTAACCGGGGGAATCTCTACCGGAAAGAGTACCGTAACCGCCATGCTGCGGCAGCGAGGCTATACGGTCATCGACGCCGATCAGATTGCCAGAGAGGTTGTCGAGCCAGGAATGCCGGCCTATCAGGCGATTGCCGAGCATTTTGGCGGCAAGGTTTTTAAGGCAGATGGTCAGCTTGATCGCAAAAAGCTGGCGGAAATCATATTTGCCAATCAAGAGGAACGGCAAGCGCTTAATGAGATCATTCATCCAGAGATTCGCCGGCAAATGCGCGAACAGGCAAAGGCAGCCGAGCGTGCCGGGGAATCGATCGTGTTTATGGATATTCCGTTGCTTTATGAGAGCAAGCTCACGCACATGGTCGACAAGGTAGTGGTCGTCTATGTGAACGAGGACATGCAGCGTGCCCGGCTGATGGAGCGCGACGAATTGGACGAGACGCAGGCAAACCGTCGACTTGAGGCGCAGCTTTCCATTGAGGAGAAGCGTGCGTTGGCCGATTATTTGATCGACAACCAAGGTAGCCGCGAAGAAACAGAAAAACAGGTAGATGAGCTGCTGCGCAGCTTGCATGCGGAGTTGCAACAATGAAGCGCAGGAAAAAGGTCTGGGTACTGCTGTGCGTGTTGATGGTTGTCTTGCTTGTGATCAACTCGCAGATGATCTGGAAATGGATGTACCCGATCAAGTACCATCATGAGATCATGCAGGCGTCAGAGCGCTATACGCTTGATCCGCACCTTATTGTGGCGATCATCCGGACCGAGAGCAACTTTCAGCCGGACCGTGTATCGCGCAAGGGCGCCCTCGGCTTGATGCAAATTATGCCTGACACGGCTGATTGGGTGATCCGTCAGGCGGGCTTCAAACAGACAACCCTGGATGACTTGTGGCAGCCTGAACGGAATATCGAAATCGGGTCATGGTATCTCGCCTACTTGCTTGCCAAATTCGAAGGAAAGCTCGAACCCGCCATTGCCGCCTACAACGCGGGACCTGGCAAAGTAAACAGCTGGCTTGACCAAAAGCTGTGGGATGGCTCACGGGATTCGCTCGAAAACATTCCGTATGGGGAAACCCGACATTATGTACAACGAGTATTGTATTATCATGAACGCTACGATCAGGTGTATAACGAACGGCTGGAGTAATCGAGAACGTCTTTTTCCGTCTTGGGGAAAGGGCGTTTTTTTGTTGGGGGATAGAAGGGCTGCAGTGGAGGGGAGAAGCAGGTTTCCGATCTGCCTCAGTCTCCACCCTGCGGGGAAGCCGGACTGTCCGCTCCGCTGCGGAAACCTGCTTCTCCCACGAGCTTTGCTACTTCAGACAACAAAAAATTTGAGATATGATTTCATGGAATCAAGTTCTGGATGTTTCTCATGAAGTACCCCTTGAGATGCTTTCAAACAAGATCGACGAAGACTTAGGCTAGTGGAGGAAAAGGGAGAAAACAGCGCAGGTCTTTGGGACACCGACCCAGGCGCAATGGAAAAAGCGGAACACGCTTTGCGTCCAACGTGTCAATCATCCTCGAATCCGCATGTTTTGGACGCTGTTCCGCTTTTGGAATGGAGACGACCAGGGATGACCCCCATGCAGGTGTCCCACCAACCCTAAGCGTTTTCTCCCTTTTCCTCCTTGCCACCAAAGCCCGAGCCCATTTATGTCACCTTTAAAGGAAAAAATGCTGAAAAAAGAGTCCAAATATTTATTTTTTAGTAAAACACATTGATAATTGTGTCATACTTATTATAATAGAGATAATGATAAAAGGATAACCTAAACTCCAGGAAGGGGATTCATATAATGACTATCAAAATTGGAATCAATGGGTTCGGACGAATTGGACGTATGGTATTTCGCAGAGCGATTCAGGACCCTAATATTGAAATTGTCGCCATTAATGCCAGTTACCCCCCGGAAACCTTGGCACACCTGCTGAAGTATGACACAATCCATGGACGGATGAACAATACAGTTGAAGTAAACGGCAATCAAATTATCGTCGATGGCAAGCCGACGATTGTTTTGTCTGACCGCAATCCGCTGAACCTGCCTTGGGGCGATTTGGGTGTGGAAATTGTTGTGGAAGCAACAGGAAAATTCAAGGATCGCGAAGGAGCGTCCAAGCATCTGCAAAGCGGAGCGAAAAAGGTTGTCATCACTGCGCCGGCAAAAGAAGAAGATGTTACGATCGTTATGGGCGTAAACGATGAACAGTACATCCATGAAAAGCACCATATCGTTTCCAATGCTTCCTGCACGACCAACTGTCTGGCTCCAGTCGCCAAAGTCCTGCATGAAGCGTTCGATATCGAACATGGCTTGATGACTACCATTCACTC
>JBLNEJ010000311.1:0-6786 GCA_050262535.1 Clostridia bacterium | reverse complement strand
CTTTTTCTGTTACATGATGACACCTATGTACAAGCTCAGGCGAGAAAAGCTGCCTGGCATCACACTGGGGGCGTTGCGCAGAACAGCAAACAGCCCGTGTCTTCCACCAGACACGGGCTGTTTGCGATTATCGTGCATTTGCATGCGATTGCAATGCTGCCATACTTTCCAGAATCTTTTCTGCCTCCCGCAAGCCGCTCAAATAGGCGCCATGCACAGTGGCATAGTGATCGGGATTCGTCGCTTCACCAGCGAAGAACAGCCGGTTGTCAACAGCTTCCGCCAGTGCAGCCATATCTTCTGCAGAGGAGCGCGGGGAATGGAGGGAATAGGCACCGCGCGAAAACGGATCGGCAGCCCAGCGAGTGACTCGGCTGTTGACCGGATCAGGGATATGCTCGCCGTATTTTTGTCGGAGTCCGGCCATTGCCTCATCGACCAACTGCTTGTCGCTCTTTGCTTCGGCGCGTTCCCCGCTGGCGGCGGTAAATGTCGCAAGCAGGAGAGGCTGGCTTGTATATTTGTACAGGTTGAGATAACGATTCACCCCATCTGTACCATTTTCTACGATGATCTGGCTTGCATCGCGATCCCAGAACGGAGTAGAAAACTGGAGATACAGCTTATTGATCAGCCCGGTTTCCAGGTGCTCGACAGCCTGCAGTTTCCGTTCAGGGAGAGCAGGTTGGAAGGTAATTGTTCCGCTCTTCAACACGCCAAGTGGAAGCGTCACAACAGCATGCTTCGCTTCGAACGAACCTGCCTGCGTTGCGATCCGTACCCCGTTGTCATTGTGCCCGATAAAGTGCACGGTCTGATTCAGGCGGATATCCAGCCCGTTTGCCAGCTTGCCGAGCACCTTGTCAAACCCTTTGAAGAAGTCAGACTGGTTTGCCATGTCGTACAGTTCTGCAAGAAAAGGGACCGGATTGCCGTAGTCGATCCCGTGCAACCACGATGCCCCCAAATCAAGCGGCGTCTTCAGGGAATAGTCGGTCCAGATTCTGCCGCCAAACCGGTCGCGCGCTTCCAGTACGAGTACCTTGCGGCCGTTCGCCTGCAGCGAGTGGGCGGCAGCCAAACCGGCAATTCCAGCGCCTACAACGATCACATCGGGTTCAGCCTGGTTGGCGGGAGCGGCTGCATACGCTTTTGCAGGGGTGAAGAGAGAACCGTTTGCATCTTCCAAGAGCAAGCCGGTGAAAGCAGCAGCCACGCTCGTTTTTAGGAAAGAGCGCCTGCTTATCTTGTTTTCCATTCCGTCAACTCCTCTCTCATTTTCTAGTTTTTCGATCTTTCCGTACTTCGTTGCACAATCTAGCAAAGTTATACCATACATTTTCCGAAAAAATCCATGGAGAAAATTTTTTTTACAAAATTGACGCAGAAAACGAGCTGATTTAGACTGAAATCATTCCGAAAACTGGATGGAGGAAAATGCGGTGAACGTCGAGAAGATTCCAGCCTGTCCAGACGATGAAGGCTTTTTGTACGAGCTGTTCGCAGCCACGCGCAGAGGCGAAATCGCTTCCTGGGGGTTTAACCAGCAGGAGGGGGAGCTGCTTTTACAGATGCAGTTTAAGGGGCAAAGCCAATCGTATGCAATGAATTACCCCGATGCCAAGCGACACCTGCTCGTCGTGGAGAACGAGAAGATCGGAAGCATCGTTGTTTTGACTACGGATCAAGAGATTCGTCTGGTCGATCTGGCCCTTTTGCCGCACTATGGCAACCGGGGGATTGGTACACAGCTTCTGCTCGAATTGCAGCAGGAAGCAACGTCGCAGCAGAAAAGCGTTTCTTTAAGCGTGCTCAACACGAACCCGGCCAAGCGACTCTACCAACGGCTGGGTTTTCTTGAGGTTGGCAATGATGGTGTTTATTGTCAGATGGTCTGGAGGAATCAGTAGAGAAAGACAGCTAGATTTGTGGTACAGGTAACAGAAATTAATGAAAGAACAGTAGTAGAATTGATTAGATGGAGAAGGAGGGGCTGCTTCAAAATGGAAAACTATGTTGGCGAAATTCGCATGTTTGCGGGTAGTTTTGCTCCGTTAGGCTGGGCCATCTGTGATGGCACCTTGCTGGATATTAGTGGAAATGAGATATTATTCAGTCTGATCGGTACGACATATGGCGGAGACGGACAATCCACTTTTGGTTTGCCTGATCTGAGGGGACGGGTCCCGATCCATATGGGACAGCTGTCAGGTAGCGGCAATACCTATACACTGGGGCAGAAAGCAGGTACGGAGACGGTGACACTCTTGCAAGGCCAACTGCCGAGCCATACCCATACGCCGGTTGCGGAAACCGGTAACGTAGCGCTTTCCCCGGCAGTGAACGTATGGGCCAAGCTTCCGGCTTCCGGTTATGCAACGTACCCCTCAGGCTTGCAACCGATGAGCAACAGTGCGGTTACCCCTGCAGGTGGTTCGCAGCCACATGACAACATGATGCCTTCCTTGGTAATCAATTTTATTATCGCACTGCAAGGGCTTTACCCGCAACGGAGCTGACAGGACCGAGAGGAGGAAAAAGAAATGGGCTCACAATTTTTGGGCGAAATTCGTCTGTTTTCGGGTAATTTTGCACCAACTGGCTGGGCGATGTGCAATGGGCAAATTCTCCCCATTAACCAAAATCAAGCACTGTATTCCCTGCTCGGAACAACGTATGGCGGAGACGGAAAAACCACATTTGCTTTGCCTGATTTGCGCGGTCGAGTCCCGATGCATTTCGGAGACGGTCCTGAATTTAGTGCCACACGGGGCCAAGCGGGAGGGGAAGAAACTCATGTGCTCACCATTCCGGAAATGCCCGCGCATCTCCACCAGGTGAATGCGACAGCGAGCAAGGCAACCGCAGTTTCTCCGAAAGGCAATGTTTGGGCGGCAAGGGAAAACAGCTACAGCTACGCACAAATGGATCTCCCGCAGCTGATGCAGCCCGCTGCAATCTCCACAGCAGGGCAAAATTCTCCGCATCCCAATATGCAGCCGTATTTGGTGTTGAATGTTATTATTTCGCTGGTAGGGATTTACCCGCCTAGATAGTAGGAAGGAGGGAGACATATGAGTGACGCGGTTGTCGGAGAAATCAGGATATTCGGCGGGAATTTTGCACCTGCAGGATGGGCGTTTTGCAATGGGCAGCTTCTGGCTGTTTCCCAGAACTCAGCACTTTTCAGTCTTATTGGCACAATCTACGGCGGAGATGGAAAGTCAACGTTTGCCTTGCCGAATTTGCAAGGAAGAGTCCCGATGCAGGCTGGAGCAGGACCAGGATTAACCCATCGTCCACAAGGATCTGTTGAGGGATCTCCCACAGTTACCCTTCTCTCTTCAGAGATGCCGGCGCACACCCATTTTCCGATGAGTGTCGACCAACCGGGAAACACCAACGATCCGACGGGAGCCGTCTGGGCCCAGTCCATCCCTCAAGGGAAAATCAGGAAAACGCAAGCACCGCTTTATGGACCGTTTGGCAATACCGTCAATATGAACGTAGGAGCGCTGTCGGTCTCCGGAGGTGGACAACCCCACAATAACATGCAGCCGTATCTTGCGTTGAGCTTCATTATTTGCCTGGAGGGGATATTTCCTCCACGTGGGTAGATACAGCCTCGGGCTCAGGAAGAGTGATTCAGGAAAGAAAGGGGGGATTTGGTTTGAGACGGTTATGGTTACGAATCTTGGCGGCAATCCTTCTGGTGATGTGCGGAGTGTTGCCGAACGGACAGCCGGCTAGCGCTGCTGCTGCCTGGGATTCACCGCTCTCACTTTCAACAGAGAACGGGTTTCTTGGAGTCCGCTATGGCGGAGGAGAATGGCTTGCCATGGGGATGTCGAATACGATTGCCGTATCAACCGACGGCGGGAGTAACTGGAATGTGTATTATCCGTCCGGTGGGGTGAACGAATGGACCGATGCAGTCTACAACGGTAGCGGTTGGGTCATGGTCGGGACAGGCGGGAAAATCTTTACGACTAAAGGCAGTCTCGCTGCGACCAAAGGCAACTGGACACAGCGGACATCGGGTGCCACGGTCAATCTCTGGGGCATTGCTTTTAACGGAAGCAGATATGTAGCGGTCGGTGATGGAGGACGTGTTCTCTACTCCGATGATCAAGTAAATTGGACACAAGGAATTATGCCTGGAACTGGCAATCTGACGGGCATCGTCTGGAGCAATGATCGCTATGTAGCTGTCAGTGATTCAGGTAATGTATATGTGTCACTGGATGGAGCAATGTGGACGAAACCGTATACTGCTACAGCTCCACTGTATGGTGTTACATACGGAAACAACATGTTTGTCGCGGTAGGAGCCCAAGTTTCTGCCGTTTCTTCCGACGGGGGAACATGGGCATCAGGTACGGCAACCGGGAATCTGACTTCGGTGACCTACACCAACGACCAGTTTGTTGCTGCGGCTGAAGGGGGACACATTTTTTCCTCAGCTGACGGAAAGACCTGGACGGATACCGGAAGTGCCTCTACCACACAAGATTTGCTGGCAGTCCAATACGCAGCGGAACAAAAGAGAACCATAACGGTCGGAGGCGATGCAACAACGGCTGTGATCCGCATGCAAGAGGAGAACAACAGCGATCTGTACAAGCTGACACTTAGCGCTGGCACTTTGACTCCGGCCTTCAAGCCGGAAATACCCGCATATACCGCAGCAGTAACAAGCGATGTGACGGAGATAACTGTTACGCCGACAGCGCAAAGCAGTAAAGCAACCCTTCAGTTGAAGATCAACGGAGGCAGTTTTGCCGCAACCGCAAGTGGAGTGCCAAGCGTCAAGCTGCCCTTGGATGTAGGCTCTAATACGATCGTTGTCCGGGTAACGGCAGGGGATGGAGTGACGTTTACTGATTATACCATTACGGTGAATCGTGAAAGACCGAATTATCCGCCGACCGCCATTTCCCTCAGCAATGCAGTGGTGGCAGAGAATGAGCCTGCTGGCAAGGTGATCGGAACACTCGGTGCTACCGACCCGGATCCTGGCGAAACGTTTACGTATGAGCTGAAGGGGACCGATGCTTCCGCTTTCCTGATTGTAGGGAACATGCTGAATACGAAGCAACCGTTTGATTACGAGACGAAGCCCAGCTATTCCATTATCATTGTCGTGAAGGATGGAAAAGGAGCTGCATTTGAACAACCGTTTACGATTACGGTAACGAACGTGAACGAACCGCCAACCGTCAGCAATGCCACCAAAACAGGTGCCGAGGACCAGACTACGGTATTTGCTGTAACCGATTTTGGCAGTTATTTTGTCGATGCTGATCAGGGTGACAGCCTGAAGATGCTGAAGATTCTCAGCTTGCCGGCAAATGGAAAGCTGAAGCTCAATGGGGTTGACGTAACGGTAAACCAGGAGGTTCCGGCAGGACAAATCGCCACGCTCCAGTTTGTGCCGAATGAAAACTGGAGTGGCACAACCACGTTTGACTGGAACGCCTCGGACGGTACGTTCTATGCGTCGACGCAGGCGACGATGACGCTTGTGCTGAGCGAAATCAACGACCTGCCTGTCGTGGAAAACAGCGCAAGGTCAGGGATGGAAGATCAAGCAATTGCGTTTGGCTTGAACGATTTTGCAAACTACTACAAAGATATCGAAAGCGCCCTTTCCAAGGTGCAAATCACGGGTGTTCCTGATAATGGGAAGCTGCTGCTCACTGGCACACAGGTCACCTTGAATCAAGAGATTGCTGCTTCCGATCTTTCGAAGCTTGTCTATCTGCCGAACCCGAACTGGTACGGTGAGGACCGCTTTGGGTGGAAAGGTTCAGATGGTACCGATTACTCGGCAAACAGTGCCAGCGTGACGCTGACGATCTCGGCAGTCAACGATCCGCCAACGGTGAAAAATAGTAGCAAGACCGGTGTGGAAGATGCCGAGCTGCCGCTCACGGCTGCTGATTTTTCGGGCAACTACGAGGATGTGGAAATTGATGGTCTGACCAAGGTGCAGATTGTCTCCCTGCCAGCGCACGCTGCGCTGAAGCTCGATGGGGTGATCGTTAGCGCAAATCAGGAGATTTTGGCCAATGATCTGGACAAGCTGCGGATCGTTCCTGATCAAGACTGGAATGGTACGACCGGATTAGACTGGAAGGGTCATGATGGCAACAGCTACTCCACGGTGGCAGCCACGATGAGCATCACGATTACGTCTCTGCCTGATCTGCCACTGGTCCAAAATGGTGCCGTAGACGGTCAGGAAGATACCGACTTGGTGCTGGGAGCAGGACCGTTCCAGCAAAATTATTCGGATGCCGACGGGGAATCGCTGACAAAAGTTATGATGGTGACCTTGCCCGAAAACGGTGGTTTGACCCTGAACGGGGTGCCGGTCACCGCTGGCATGGAGATTGATACTGCTGATCTGGCACAGCTCAAATATACGCCTGCAGCTGATTTCCATGGCAATGACAGCATCCGGTGGAAAGGGCACGATGGAACCGGATTTTCCACAGATGCCGCAACAATGACCTTGCGGATCGCGGCTGTCAATGATCTCCCGTCCGTGATCGACAGCAGCATGAACGGGAATGAAGATGAGCCGATCATATTTGCAGAAAGCGACTTTGCCAAGGCGTTTATTGACGTAGACAAGGACCAGCTTGCAAAAGTGCAGATCGTCACCTTGCCTGTGAACGGTTCCTTGCAGCTGAACGGAACAGATCTTTTGGCAAATGCTGAAATCGATGCAGCCGACCTGCACAAGCTGGCCTATGTGCCTGATGCTGAATGGTACGGCGC
>JBLNEJ010000310.1:0-7528 GCA_050262535.1 Clostridia bacterium | reverse complement strand
GCATCCGACTGTGCCACCTATGCTTAAAAAAAGCTTATAAAACAAAAAAACGGCATCTCTGCCGTTTCTGTTTATCATATATGGTGGAGCCTAGCGGGTCAGACGATTATCAAGAGCTCTCTTCCCAATCCAAGGAAGGCTTGAAAAAATTCGCTGTAATGCTGGGCTTGCGAGCGATCATGTATGTTTATTTACATCCTCTATCGTAGGAAAATTATCTACAAATCCTAAGTCGATTGATTCCCATAAATATAAGGACACAATACTATAATATGGATGCCAATTTATGAAAACTTCCTCCATATATTTATTTTTTGGCCTATCTTCTAGTTGATATAACCATTTTGTTGCCCTTTGCAATCCGGCATCCCCTAGGGAAAGAACATTTAGTCGTCCTAACGAGAATAGTAAGAACATTTCTGCCGTCCATCTTCCAATCCCTTTAACAGAAGTTAATAAATTTATTACCATCTCGTTTTCAAGTGAATGAAAGTTTGTAAATGATATTTCATTACTATGGACTTTATTACATAAATCAAAAATATACTCTATTTTTGTTCGTGATACCCCAGCAGCTCTAAAATTTTCAATAGGTGTATCTAAGACTCTTTCTGGTGTTATCTCACCACAAAGCATTTTTACTCGCTGGCGAATTGTACTTGCTGCTTTTGCTGATAACTGTTGTCCTATAATAGACATGACGAGCGCTTCTAAATGATTTTCATTCGTCTTCAATGTAAGGGGACCAATTTTATTAATCAGTTTACAGATAGTGGTATCTTGCCTGCAAATTGATACTATTACTTCATCAGAGGGATGAAAGGTAATATGATTATTCATGTTTCTATCTCCTTCTTTTTAAAGAATTAGAATTCACAAGCAGGTATGTTACACCACATTGAAGATATCACTTATGGTTGGAATTTCCATACTATTTTATCTTGTCATAAAATTAGCATCAACATAATTCCTCCTGTGCAAGGGGGTTTTTTTCTGGCTTGACGATAATAAAAAGTCAGAATTATAATAAAAATACAAAAATTAAAAGTGAAAACAGATTTCCACCTAGTGAAAAAGGGAGATACGATTATTTTATGGAAAAAGGGCAATCCATTCGCGTGCTAGAACGAGCTTTCGATATTCTCGAGGTGTTGACGTCCGATACAGAGCTGTCTCTTGTAGAAATCGTCGAACGTACCGGATTGCCCTTGGCAACCGTGCATCGTTCCATTCAAACCATGTTGTCGCGCGGTTACATCGGGCAGGATCTCAAATCAGGGAAGTATTATCTCGGCATGCAGATTATTCGCCTGAGCGGTTACGCGATCAACCGGATTGATCTGATCCGCATTGCGACTCCGCATCTGCAAGACATTTCGAGAAGCACTGGACTTAACGCCAATTTAAGCATCTATGACCAAGGAAAGGCGTTGTGTCTCATCAACATTGAATCGGCAGCGGAATTCATGCTGGGCATCAAGGTTGGTCAACGGCTACCGATCTACGCCGGAGCGTTGTCCAAAGTGATTTTGGCCCATCTTTCCCCGGAGTTGAGCCCTTCTCTGCTGACGAATTTGAATTCATACACTCCATTGACGATTGCCAGCAGGGAAGCGCTTGAACGAGAGCTGGACACGATTCGCACGCAAGGATTTGCTGTTTCGCAAGGCGAGTTGGCAATCGGCGTGGGAGCTGTTGCTGCACCGATTTTTGATTATCGTGGACGTCCGGTTGCGGGGATCGCTTTGTCGGGGCCAGATGTGGTTTTTTCACCTGAACAAAAAAACGAGTTGATTCACAGGCTGCTTGAAACTTCTGAGAGAATTTCCCGCGAAATGGGGTATGAGGGCAAGCATTGAAAGGGGGAAGTAATGATGCAAAGGCAGAAGCCGCGCAGGCTAAAGCTGGGAGATACCATCGGCATAGTCGCTCCAGCCAGTCCGTTGTACAACAAGAGCGATTTGCAGCGCGGGATTCAAACGCTTAACGAATGGGGCTATGAGGTGATTGTCGGCAAACATGCGAGTGCGCGCCATGAGTATTTGGCAGGTACGGATGAACAGCGGGCAGCAGATGTGAACGAGATGTTTCGCAATGAATCGATTGACGCCATTTTTGTGACACAGGGCGGATATGGCTCAGCGAGAATTTTGCATTTGCTTGATTACGATGCCATAGCGGCCAATCCCAAAATTTTTATCGGCTATAGCGACATTACGTCCATACATCTGGCCATTCATAAGCGCGCTGGACTTACGACTTTTCATGGTCCGGGAATGGCGGGCTTTAATCCGGAAGATTTAAGTGATTATCGCAAACGCTTTCTTTTCAAGGCGTTAACTTCCACAGAGCCAATCGGTGAGATCGAGAAGGCTGACGCGCGCAACTACATTCACATCATCCAACCTGGAGAGGCGCGAGGTGAACTGATTGGGGGCAATCTTACGCTTTTGTGTGCATCACTGGGAACACCTTACGAAGTGGAAACCGAGGGGAAAATTCTGTTCATCGAGGAGCTTGATACGGAACCGTGGATCATGGACCACATGCTGACACATCTCTTCAACGCAGGTAAACTGCACAAGCTGGCGGGCATTGTCGTTGGCGAGTGCAAGGATTGTGTTCCGTTCAAGCATCATCCCGGTTTTCCCGTTACATTCAGCTTGGAGGATATCCTCGAAGATCGGATTCGACCGCTCGGGATTCCTGCCATCTATGGACTTCCGCTCGGTCATACCCGGGATTTGGCTACCATCCCGCTCGGCGTGCAAGGGTTCCTGGATGCAACGAACGGCAAGCTGTTTGTGGAAGAATGCGGAACAACCAATTAAATCAGAAAGATGAGGGGGATTCAACATGGGAATTTCGTGGCAAAAAGAACGTTTTCGCTTTGCAATGACGATTTGTTTGTCGATTAGTCTGCTGTTTCTGTCCGTTTTCCTTGGCACTTCTGTCAAGGCAGCAACTGAACCATCTGTTTTCCGAATCGGCTGGACAAAGGACCCGGACTCGCTTAGCCCGTTTATTTCCAACAGTATTAGTACCTTTGAACTTCATCTGCTGATGTATGATACGCTCATCGCTTTTGATAATCAGATCAAACCGGTCGGAAGGCTCGCGAAGGAATGGAAGGTGAGCGACGACAATCTAACATGGACGTTCAAACTGGTTGAAGGTGTCAAATGGCACGACGGCCAACCGTTTACCTCTGAAGACGTCAAATTTACATATGAGACACTGATGAAAGCCAAGACAGGCATGTACGCTGACTTCCTGAAAGGGATTTCGTCGATTGAAACGCCGGACCCGAACACGGTCGTGATCAAAACCGATAAGCCGAAAGCGAACATGCTGACGGTAACAGCGCCGATTTTGCCCAAACATATTTGGAAAGATGTCAAGCTGGACAATTTGAAAACGTGGCCGAATGACAAGCCGGTCGGAACAGGCGCGTTCAAGTTGTTGGAATGGAAAAAGGGCGAATATATCAAGCTGGAAGCAAACAAAGAGTATTTTCTCGGAGCACCAAAGGTAGACCAGTTGGTGTTTTCCCTGTTCGCGAACAATGACACGATGGTGCAATCGCTCACGATCAGCGAGATCGACGGGGCCATCAACATTAACCCGAATCAGGTGAAATTGCTGAAAACGGACCCTTCCATTCAAGTGGTGTCAAACCCAACCAGCCACTTCACGAGTATGGCGATCAATGTATGGAAAGACGCGAAATCGAAAGGGAACAAGCTGCTTCTCAACCGTGAAGTCCGACAGGCGATTGAATATGCGATCGACAAGCAGAAGATTATCGACGTAGCCTATTCAGGTGAGGCAAAAGCAGGAACAACGCTTGTACCAACCGTTATGAGCAACTGGCACTACGAACCACAAGGCGACGAACTGCGCTCCTTTAATCCTGAGAAAGCAAAAAGCATGCTGGAAGCGGCAGGGTTCACCGATAAGGACGGCGACGGTATTCGTGAGGATGGGAAAGGCAACAAGCTCTCTTTCCGCTTCTTCTTGCGCGGAGGAGCAACTGAAGAAGTAAAAGCAGGTCAAATCATCAGCGCCATGCTGAAGGAAGTGGGCATCGGCACGCAGATGGAAACGATGGATGACGGTGCGCTTGGTGACAAAATTTACGACAATGCCAACTATGACCTGTTCATTTGGGGCTGGGGAACAGATGCGGACCCGACCACGATTCTGAGTGTCATTAGTACGGATCAGATCGGCAATCTCAGCGAGACCTATTATTCCAATCCAGAGTATGACAAAATGCTGCTCGATCAAGCTACGATCCTCGACTTGCCAGCGAGGGAGCAGATGGTGAAGGATATGCAGAAAATTGCCTATGCGGATGTACCGTACATCATCCTGTTGGAGGATCATGCCATGCAGGCCGTACGCACAGACAAATGGGAAGGAGCAACTCCAATTGGTGGAACGATCTTTTTAGGATTTAACGACTATAATTATTTGAATATTTCGCCAAAAACCACTACAGTGGCTGAGCCGACACCAGCATCCAGCACAACTGCACCACCGTCTGACAACTCAGTTACGACTGCAGCGGCACCGCAGCAACCAGCGGAAACCTCAAGCTCATCGGCTTTGATTTGGGGCATCGTAGCGATCATTGTCATCGGTGTAATCGTGGTAATCATCGCAAGAAATAAGCGGAAGATCGATGATTTTGATCGAGAGTAAATCCATTCTCTGCTTGCGCTATCGACATAAGGAGGAGTCATGAAAATATCCTATCTCCTGAAAAAAATAGCCTATTCAGTCATCACGCTGTTTTTCGTGATGGTTATCAACTACTTTTTGTTTCGGGTGATGCCGGGCGATCCGCTTGCTATGCTGATGCGGGACCCGAAAATGACCCCTGAAGGCATTTTGCAGATCAAGAGCATGTTTGGCCTCGATCAACCGTGGTACGTCCAGTTTTTCATCTTTATGAAACAGTTGATGCAAGGAAATTTGGGAACATCGTTTATGTTCAAACTGCCGGTTATCGAAATCATTATGGGGAAGCTCCTCCCAACGCTTTTGCTTGTGGGAACGGCAAGTGTGCTCGCGTTGTTTGGCGGGACCGCGCTTGGCATCCTAGCAGCACGAAAGAGAGGGAAAAAGATCGATGTCGCAGCGCTTGTATTTTCCCTGTTGACCTATTCCTTGCCGACATTTTGGGTTGGTGTGGTGTTGGTTGCTTTTTTCAGCGTCTACTTGATGCTGTTTCCGACCACGGGCATGATGACTGCCGGACAGAGCTTTGCCAATTCACTTGACCTGGTGGCGGATGTCGGAATGCATCTTTTCTTGCCAGTCTTGTCGCTAACATTAGTGTTACTCGGACAGTATGTGCTGATTATGCGTAATACGCTGCTGGAGGTGCTGACAGAGGATTACATTCAGACGGTGCGGGCCAAAGGCTTCTCGGAGAAGTACATCATCCGCCGCCATGCTGTTCCGAATGCGCTGTTACCGCTGGTCACAATCATTTCGATTAATCTGGGCTTTGTGATTGCTGGCGCGATTGAGATCGAGACGGTTTTTTCCTGGCCAGGAATCGGCAGGCTCATGTTCGAAGCGTTGATGAACCGGGATTATCCGTTGCTGCAAGGGATTTTTCTCATCATCAGCCTTTGCGTTGTGATCGCCAACCTGCTTGCTGACTTGCTCTACAGTTATCTTGACCCACGTATCAAAACATCGGGAGGAGGAGCGACCGTGACTGAACCTGTCATCAAACCAACCGTGCCACCGACCCTTAAGGGAATGAAACATGGCTTACGTAACCGAAAGCTGCTTCATTTGATCACAGTATTTCGCAAAAATCCGGTCGGCTTACTTGGCGTCATCATTTTTGCCGGATTCACCTTGGTTGCCTTGGTCGGGCCAATTGTCTATCCGTATGACCCGTCCAGTTTCGGAAGCGGCAAAGTGCTACATCCGCCAAATTCATCATATTGGCTTGGCACGGATGATATGGGGCGTGATGTTTTGGGCGCGCTCATCGCCGGTTCGCGCACCTCGCTTGGGGTAGGGATTCTCGCCACAGCGATCACGATGCTGATCGGGACGATGATCGGGATTAACGCGGGCTATTTCGGAGGAAGAACCGATTCGTTGCTGATGCGGTTCACGGAGATTTTTCTCGTGTTGCCCTGGCTGCCACTGATGCTCGTATTAGCTGCCCTGCTTGGTTCAAGCATCTGGAATATCATTCTGGTAATTGGATTGACAAGCTGGTCGAGCACGGCGCGCATTGTGCGGGCGCAGACGTTGTCCGTTAAGGAGCGGCAGTTCGTGGAACGGGCGAAAGCGATGGGTGCAAGCGATTTTTACATCATGCGCAAGCACATTTTTCCCAATGTGTTTCCGCTGATTTTTGCCAATACGATTCTCGTCTCTGCGGTGGCGATTTTGTCGGAAACCTCGCTCAGCTTTTTGGGAATGGGTGATCCAGCCCATCCAAGCTGGGGAATGATGCTGCACTATGCGTTTAAATCGGGTGCGGCAAGCATCGGAGCCTATTGGTTCCTGCTTCCTCCCGGATTGTGCGTGGTCGCTGTTGTTCTTGGCTTTACGTTCCTGGGCTATGCTTTTGATGAAATTTTTAACCCCAAACTGCAGAGGAGGTAGCCAATGAACTTGCTGGACGTACGTGACTTGCGCACGCATTTTCGGACGAAACAGGGCGTTGTGAAGGCGGTTGATGGTGTCAGCTTCTCCTTGAAGGAGGGAGAGGCGTTAGCGCTGGTCGGGGAGTCAGGCTGCGGAAAGACAACGACCGCTTTGACGATTACGCGCTTGCTGCCCGAAGAGGGAGAGATTGCAGGCGGCGAAATTCTCTTTCGCGATCTGGATTTGGCGAAGGAGCCGTTATCCAAGCTTCGTCGGACGCGCTGGAAGGATATTTCGATTATTTTTCAGGGAGCGATGAATGCGCTGAACCCAGTGATGAAAATCGGCGATCAGGTCGCAGAGGCGATCATGCTGCACGAAGGTGTCTCGCAAGCGGCGGCACGAAAGCGCGCTCGGGAATTATTCGAGCGGGTGGAAATCAATCCAGCGCGGGTGGAGCAATACCCGCATGAATTCAGTGGCGGAATGAAGCAGCGGGCAATGATTGCGATGGCTCTCTCCTGCAATCCGCGGCTTATCATCGGTGACGAGCCAACAACGGCGCTAGATGTGATGGTGCAGGCGCAAATTCTGGAACTGCTGGAGAGGTTGCGCCGGGAAATGAACATGGCATTGATCCTGATCACCCATGATCTTTCAGTAATGGGGGAAACATGCGACAAGGCGGCAGTCATGTATGCGGGAAAAATTGTCGAGTACGGCACGGTTGAACAAATTCTGGAGCGACCGGAGCATCCATATACGGAAAAGCTGGTGAAATCGTTCCCTAACCCGGGCGGGAAACGGGAGATGATCGCCTCCATACCGGGCGTGCCGCCGACTTTGCTGAATCCGCCAAGCGGTTGCCTGTTTCACCCGCGCTGTGATCATGCGACAGACG
>JBLNEJ010000309.1:0-4748 GCA_050262535.1 Clostridia bacterium | reverse complement strand
CCGAGTGAGCGCTTGATAACGGAAGTGTCCAGCTCGGTACCTTCAATCAGCGCCTGCTGGTAAGCCGGATGGGCGTGCACGCATTCCTTGGTCGCAATAAAGCGTGTCCCCATCTCAACACCCTCTGCTCCCAACGCAAGCGCTGCCGCTAGTCCCCGGCCGTCGCCGATTCCCCCGCTCGCCAGGACCGGGATGCGGACGGCATCAACCACACGGGGAATGAGAACGAACGTCCCGATATCATCGCGCCCAAGATGACCGCCCCCCTCCTGACCAACTGCCATCACCGCATCCGCGCCGATGGATTCGGCCTTTTGCGCTTGCCGGACGGCTGCAACGAGTACGAGCTTGGTCACACCATACGGTTCACTGCGCCGGATCAATGGCTCGGGATTTCCCCCGGTAATGCTGATGATCTTGACCCCTTCTTCGAGTGCAGCATCGAGCATCGGCTCATATGTCCGATTATGCTGTCCAATGGCAAAATTCACGCCAAACGGTTTGGTCGTCATCGAACGGACCTTGCGAATTTCTTCCCTGAGCGCCTCTGGCGAAGGCAATGACATCGCCGTGATCTGGCCCAATCCGCCCGCATTGGAGACGGCTGCTGCCAAATCAGCATAAGCGAGGTAAGCCAGTCCTCCTTGAACAATCGGAAGCTCGATCCCCAGCAATTCGGTTATGCGTGTTCTCATCGATTTCCCTCCCTTTTCTCCCCTAGTTTTTCTTGAAAAATATACATTCTCCTGCATGAAAAATTCACTTGCTTTCCCCCCTCTTTTTGCTATAATCATCTTGTTTTTTTTTTAATCCATGACGAAAGAAGAGAGAGGCGACGATAACAGTTTAGACAAGCACAAACACCGTTATTTAGCGGTTTGCTGGAACATGTTAAACGTAACCCGGTTCAATTCCATATTCCGGGACATAAAAAAGGGATGGGGATGAACCCGACCTTCCGCGAATTTCTAGGGGAGAATGCACTCTCAATCGATTTGATCAATATCGCCCCGCTCGATGACTTGCACCATCCGAAAGCGATGATTAAAGAAGCGCAAGAGTTGGCTGCCGAAGCATTTGGAGCGGATCACACCTTTTTCTCTGTACAGGGAACAAGCGGTGCGATTATGGCAATGATTATGGCAACCTGCAATCCCGGGGACAAAATTATCGTGCCCCGTAATGTTCATAAATCGGTTATGGCGGCAATCATTTTTGCCGGTGCCATTCCCATCTTCATTCACCCGGTAATGGACGAAAAGCTCGGGATCGCGCACGGCATTACCGTCAAGGCTGTGGAAAAAGCGCTGGAAAAGCATCCCGATGCTGCTGCCTTGCTTGTCATAAACCCTACCTACTTCGGAATTTCCGGAGATTTGCGTCAAATTGTACGGACTGCACACAACTATGAAATTCCTGTGCTTGTCGATGAAGCGCACGGCGTGCATATCGGATTCCATGAAGAGATGCCAATGTCTGCTATGCAGGCAGGAGCCGATATAGCGGCAACGAGCGTGCACAAGCTTGGCGGGTCCTTGACCCAAAGCTCCATTCTGAACGTACGCGAAGGCCTGGTGGATGTGAACCGTATCAAAACGGTGCTATCCATGCTCACAACCACTTCGACCTCTTATATTTTACTGGCTTCCCTCGATATGGCCCGTCAGCATCTTGCCCTCAACGGCCGTGAGCTGGCTGAAAGAGCAATGCGGCTCGCCGCTTCGGCTCGTCAGCAAATCAATGAGATTCCACGAATTCACTGCGTGGGAAGCGAAATTCTTGGTAAGCCGGCAACCTTTGCGATGGACTCGACGAAGCTGTTGATCCATGTTCGCGAGCTGGGCATCACAGGCTGGGAAGTAGAACATTGGCTGCGTGACAAGTACCAAATTGAAGTGGAAATGAGCGATCTCTATAATATTCTCTGCTTCATTACGTCCGGTGATTCGGAAGAGACGGTCGCAACACTGGTCAACGCGCTGCGTCATTTGGCGATTGAATTCGCTCATGCGCAAGCCGCGGATCTAGTCGCTGTCTCCCTGCCGAAGATTCCGATGCTCTCGCTCTCTCCGCGCGATGCCTTCTACGCAGAAACGGAAATCATTCCGCTGAAGGAAGCAACAGGGCGGATTATCACCGAATTCATCATGGTCTATCCGCCGGGTATCCCGATTTTGTTGCCTGGCGAGGTTGTAACCCAAGAGAATATTGACTTCATCCAGGAAAACCTGCGTGTCGGCTTGCCCGTTCAGGGAACCGAGGATGAAAGCGTCCAAACCGTGAAGGTCGTGAAACGTCAAAGTGCGATCTTTGAGTAAGATTTGTTTTCAAGAAGTGCTGTCCCGAAAGTCATTTTTCAATTTTTACAGCGCCGCTTTTAAAAGGGAATAACAGAAAAAACAAGCATCCCACGCCACTTTTGAAAGTGAAACGGGATGCTTTTTCGTTCATGTTTCGGGCGATTGTGGAGTGAAGGAAAAGGGAGAAAACGCTCCGGCAGGTGGGACGCTTGCGAGGAGGCATGACTGTCCGGTTCCATTCCGAAAGTGGAACCGCGTCCAAAACATGCGGACTCGGGGATGTTGGACGCGTAAAAGCTGTTCCACTTTCTCCATTCCACCTGGGAAAGCGTCCCAAAGCCTGCTCTTTTTTCTCCCTTTTCCTCACCAGCTTTTGATCTTCGTCAATCTTCATTGGGAGCGCCTCAGGGAAGCTTATCACTTCTCATTGGCTGCGATTCTCACAAGCACAGATTCTCCTTGCGCATGTACATTCCCTGAAATTCCATGGATGCTCATGACAAATGGCAGGTAGAAACCACAAAAGCTCGCAGGAGAAGCAGGTTTCCAACCGGAGCGACTTTCGAAACCCTGCACAGCGGAGCAGCGATCCGCGGGAAATAGAAGCGCCAACTTGAACATACTTCGCTAGCCTGGCTACTTTTGGCGTCTTCCCCGCGAATCGTTGCGTAGTGGACATTCTATTCTTCCATGCAGGGTGAAGACCTTAGCGCAGCTGGAAACCTGCTTCTCCCCAGCACTGCAGCCAACTTATGGGACAGCCCCTTTTTGTTTTCCCTCCCTGTCCCTGTATCCCCAACACGATTTCCTTTTTTGTTATACTGAATAGATGAACGATTGAGACAGGAGGAACCGCAAAATGCCGGACTGGTCCTACCAAACGATCTTTCGTCCCCTGCTATTTCTACTGCCAGCACAGACAGCAAGGGACATCACGTTATGGACGATGGGCAGCCTAGCCCGTTTGCCGCTCGGCCCGTCGATTATTGACTGGATGGGTCACATGAAGCCAGCCGACGGTTTGCAGCAGACGTTTTTGAAGACGAACCTGCCCGGTCCTGTTGGCCTGGCCGGCGAACTTGATCGCGATCTACTGGGATTGCCTGCGTTGCAGCGTTTTGGCTTCGGATTTCTTGAAATCGGGCCCGTAACGCTGCAGCCATTGTCCGGAGAAGAACCTGTGGAACGGATCGTGGCCGAGTGTGCCGTATACGATCCATATCCACTGGCCAATCTCGGGCTGCTCTCCATGCTGAAGAAACTCGAAGCCTCCCCTTCCAATGGAACCACGCGTGTTGCCAAAATCGGTCATGCTCCGCTTGCCACACCGCGTGCAGCTGCGGCCGAGCAAATCTTTCTGATGCAGGCGCTTTCCCCTTTTTGTGAATGGTTCGCGCTGGATACCCGCTTTGCACTGGATACTGTAGAATGGAGTGCCGCAGAGTGGGAGGAGTACTTTTGCTTGCTCAACCAGCTGTTGCAAGATTCCGCGTTAAGCGTGTCCCTGCTTCTTTCCTTCCCTGCCGATCTTCAGGAAGCGCAAATGAACCTGCTTGTCCAGTTGGCTCTGGAGAACGGGATCGATGGCCTTCAAATCTCCGGAGGCATTCGCAGGCAGGCTTACGGTCGATTGTACGGAAGATCGGCCTTCCTCCCAAGCCTTGCAAAAGTGCAACAGCTGCGAGAACGTTACGGAGCTTCACTCCCCCTAATCATCGAAGGGGGCATACACGAACCTGAGCAGGCGCTTTCGCTGCTAGCCCACGGTGCCGATTTGATTCTGCTGCATAGCGGACTCGTCTACTCGGGGCCAGGACTGCCCAAAAGGATTAATGAAGCGATCCTTCACCAGGAGCAGCAATCCGTTTCCTCGATGGATGCCACTCAAGATGTGTCTTCCCGAAATGCGCTTCCTCGCTGGTGGTCCGGCGTATTGCTTGGACTTGGCATGATTGTAGCAGGAGTGTTTGCTTGGCTGGTTGCTGTTACGGAGGTGCTTTTGCCGTATGACGAAGCGTTTCTTGGGATGACGCGGGCAGGTATTCATCAGATCAACGAGCGGTTGCTTCATTTTCTTGCCCATGACCGGATCAGCCTTGCCGGTACGATGATTTCGATCGGCATTTTGTATACGGCTCTTTCCTGGTTTGCTCTCAAACGGCATGAGCATTGGGCACGGCAAATTTTGCTGATTTCCGGGATATGCGGCTTTGGCAATTTGTTTTACTTCTGGGGATTCGGCTATTTCGACCCGCTGCATGCGCTTATTTCGACGAGTCTGTTTCCTTTCTTTTTGCATGCCGTCTGGAGCCGGTACAATGCGCCCGTCCCTGTCCCCTTGCCCGATCTGACCAATGATCGGATTTGGCGAAAAGGGTTATGGGGGCAGCTCTGCTTCGTGATCATCGGGTGCGGCTTGCTCGGAGCCGGGTTCATCATTTCCATGAT
>JBLNEJ010000308.1:0-12789 GCA_050262535.1 Clostridia bacterium | reverse complement strand
CGGTGGGATCCTTAGGGGTTGATGACCCATTGATAAAGTGAGCTTATGTATTGATTCCCACTTGTTTCCGGCGGCCAGAACGCCGGTTTTCTTTTGGGTAACGAGATGTAGCGGACATTGTTGAAGGAAAAAGTGTATGGTGGCAAGGCTTAGCCGACGAAGTCAACGCTTGCGGATGGGCTGGAGGCAAGCAACTTTTTCCTTTGATTGCTTCTATTTTTTAGCAATGAAGTGCGATAAGATAATAGAATGAAGTAGAATCGTTAAATGAGGTGGAGAAGGTGGGCAAAGTAATTGCTGTAGCCAATCAAAAGGGAGGCGTTGGAAAGACGACAACCGCCGTCAACTTGAGCGCATGCCTTGCTTCTCTCGGGAAAAAAGTGCTGCTGGTTGATATCGATCCCCAAGGCAATGCAACCAGCGGGATTGGCGTGAACAAGGCAGATGTACGTTATTGTATTTATGATGTGTTGATAAATGATATTAGCCCTGTAGATACAACGTTGTCGACAGATGTGGAAGGTCTGAAAGTGATTCCAGCGACCATTCAGCTTGCTGGTGCCGAGATTGAGCTTGTCCCGACGATTTCCCGTGAAGTTCGTTTGAAAAAGGCGCTGGAGGTTGTAAAAGACAAATACGATTTCGTTATTATCGATTGTCCGCCGTCATTGGGGATTTTGACAGTCAACTCGTTGACTGCTGCTGATTCTGTGTTGATCCCGATTCAGTGTGAATATTATGCATTGGAAGGCTTGAGCCAATTGTTGAATACGATTCGATTGGTTCAAAAACATTTGAACTCGCACCTGACGATTGAAGGTGTACTGTTAACGATGCTTGATGCTCGTACCAATTTGGGCATTCAAGTCATTGAGGAAGTGAAAAAGTACTTCCAGGACAAAGTATATCGCACGATAATCCCGCGTAACGTCAGACTCAGCGAAGCGCCATCTCACGGGCAAGCGATTATCTCCTACGATCCTAAATCGAGGGGAGCAGAGGTATACACCGATCTTGCGAAGGAAGTGGTTGGAATATGAGCAAGGGCTTGGGGAAAGGTCTGGGAGCAATCATTTCGTCCAATGTAGAGGAAGAGGGCGAACAAGTAAAAGAGGTCGCGATCACCAAAATCCGCCCCAATCCGTATCAGCCGCGTCGTGAATTCGATGAGGCTGCTTTGCAAGAACTGGCGGATTCCATCAAGGAACACGGGATCATCTCACCGTTGATCGTGCGCAAAAGCATCAAAGGGTATGAATTGGTGG
Source organism: Clostridia bacterium (assembly GCA_050262535.1). GTDB lineage: Bacteria > Bacillota > Bacilli > Brevibacillales > Brevibacillaceae > Brevibacillus_D. The sequence continues at coordinate 11,524 of JBLNEJ010000308.1, read as the reverse complement.
CAGGAGAGCGACGTTTGCGTGCAGCGAAGGAAGCAGGCTTGGCCAAGGTTCCCATTCTGATGAAGGAATACACGGATCAGCAGTTGATGGAAATTGCGCTGATCGAGAATTTACAGCGTGAAGATTTAAACCCGCTGGAAGAGGCGGAAGCATATGAAAAGCTAATCAAGCATTATTCATATACGCAGGAAGAGCTCGCCAAAAAGCTAGGGAAGAGCAGACCGCATGTTTCCAACATTCTTCGCCTGCTGCAGCTACCGGACAAAGTGAAGCAGCTCGTAACGCAGGGGGCATTGTCTATGGGGCATGCGCGTGCATTGGTTACGGTTGAAGACCCGGAGGTTCAATGGAATCTGGCGAACGAAACGGCTTCCAAAGGCTTAAGTGTACGCCAGCTCGAGGAAATGGTGCAACAAATCAATGTTTCACGTGAAACAAAAACGAAAAAGGTGCCGAAAAAGGATAAAGCGCTGTTTCAACTGGAAGAGCGATTGCGGAATCGTTTAGGTACATCGGTGCACATTAAAAAAGGAAGTAGAACAGGGAAGATCGAAATCGAGTTCTTCTCACAGGAAGATTTGGAGAGAATCCTGGAACTGCTGCAAGCTGACTAACGCGTATTCCAAGGAGGAGAACATGCAGATTATTTATTTGGATAACGCTGCATCTACCTGGCCCAAACCGCCGGGAGTAAAAGAACGGATGGCCGAAGTGATTGACGGGTATGCTGCCAATCCTGGTAGAGGCGGGCACGCTCTGGCAATGAAGGCAAGCAAGGCTCTGTTTCAGACGCGGATGCAGGTGTCGCGGTTGTTTGGGATAAAAAACCCGAATGACCTCTTTTTTTATATGAATGCAACACAGGCATTGAATCAAGCAATCAAAGGCTTTCTGAAACCAGGAGATCATGTGATTACGTCTTCGATCGAGCATAATTCGATTCGGCGTCCGTTGGAGTTTTTGCGGAAAACGAAGGGAATTGAGATTACATATGTCGAGCCCGGAAATGATCAGCTTTTTCGAACAGAAGCTTTTGCCCAAGCCATTCGACCACAGACACGTTTGATTGCGATCAGCCATGCCTCTAACCTGACAGGGGTTATTCTGCCTGTTGCAGAGATTGGTCAGTTAGCGCGTGAAAAGCAGCTGGCGCTATTGGTGGATGCCTCGCAATCGGCAGGCGTGTTGCCGATCCATGTAGAAGACATGGGGATTCATATGCTGGCGTTCCCTGGACACAAGGGGTTATACGGTCCACAAGGGACAGGAGGCTTGTATGTCCACGGAAGCATTGATTTGGAGCCGTTGATTCATGGTGGGACGGGCAGTCAAACGGAAGCGGTGGATCAACCGACCACACGTCCCGATCGCTATGAAAGCGGAACTGCCAATACGGTAGGACTTGCCGGCCTGTTGGCTGGTGTCCAGTTTGTACAGGAAAAAGGGATCGAGGAAATCCACCGTCACGAGTGGGCGTTGGCCAAAAAGACAATGGCTGCATTACGGGAGATTGACGGTGTTGAAGTATACGGACCCGGTCTGGAAGTCGAACGGGTAGGCGTAGTCGCATTTAATGTGAAGGGTGCCGACGCTTCCGAGGTGTCGTTTATTCTGGATCAACAGTTTGGCATTGCGACCCGTGCAGGGTATCATTGCACACCGCTTGGACACCAGACTGCCGGTACGGTTCAACGAGGAGCTGTTCGTGCCAGCTTTGGCATTTTTAATACATCAGACGATGCTGTGGCACTGATTGCAGCCGTCAAAGAAATCGCTGCTGCTTTCTAAGAAAGAAGCAATCATCGGGGGAAGTGTTGAAATGGCTTTGCTGGGAACAATCGTCAATATGGTGGCCATTATAATAGGGGCTTTGCTTGGACGGGTATTGTCAGGCATTCCCGATGGCATCAAAAAGACTGTTATGCAAGCGCTGGGATTGGCTGTCATTATTTTGGGCCTGAAAATGAGCCTTGGTACAAAAGATTTTCTGTTGATGATATTTTCCTTGGTATTAGGGACAATTGCGGGAGAACTGCTCTGCATTGAAGATCGTTTGAATCAAGTGGGAAAATGGCTGGAAAAAAGAGTTGGAGGAAAAAACGGGGGTGGAATTGCCAACGGATTCGTAACGGCTACGCTTGTATATTGTATCGGGGCAATGGCTGTTCTTGGAGCGTTGGACAGCGGCCTTCGCGGCAATCACGAGGTGCTTTATACGAAGGCAATGCTCGATGGATTCTCCGCAATTATTTTCACTTCGGCACTTGGGATCGGGGTTATTTTTTCAGCGATTCCCGTATTTTTATACCAAGGAGCAATTGCGCTTTTAGCTACGCAAATCAATCAGTTTATTAGTCAGGAAATGCTCGATGCGATCATTGCTGAGCTGACCGCAGTTGGAGGGTTGCTGATTGTGGCAATCGGGGTCAACGTTCTGGAAATTACCAAAATTCGTGTAGCCAATATGCTGCCTTCGTTGCTGTTCGCCGCTATTGGAGTACCATTGGTCGCTTGGTTAGGAAAATTGATGTAGCACTATTCGGAGCCAATCAAGTAACGAGTCCAGCAAAAGTGTGGGCTCGTTTTTTTTCGGAAAGGGGGAAGTTTGTTTGTCGATAGAAAAAGAACCGGTTGTCGGGTTTGTTATCAATCCTGTTTCGGGGAACGGGCAAGGAGCAAAGGTATGGGAAGTTGTCAAAGCCGAACTGCAGCAGCAAGACATTCCGTTTGTTGCGATCTTTACTGAAAAACAGGCGAGTCTTCATGAAACGGTTGGAAGGCTTGCGACCAAGCAGAACGTGTCGATCATGGTGGCGATCGGTGGAGACGGGACGGTTCACGACGTGTTGAATGCCATGGATCAAGCAAAAGTAGATTGGGTATTTGGCGTCATTGCTGCGGGTTCTGGCAACGATTTTGCACGGGCCCATGGGGTACCACAGGACCCGAAAAAAGCATTGAAGCTGATCTTGTCGAAAGAGGGAGAAAAACGGAATGATTTGTTGAAGGCGAACGGTAGGGTTGCCGCGACGATTGTGGGGATGGGCTTGGACGGACAGGTTGCCAAAACGACGAACGAAGCCATTTATAAAAACTGGTTGAATCGGTTCAGGCTGGGCGCGCTTTCGTATGTCGTTTCGCTAGTCCGTGTGCTCATGACGTATCAGCCGCGAGATGTCCAGCTTACGGTTGATGGGAAACCGCACAGATTAACGGGTGTGTGGCTAATCGCGATCGCCAATACGCCGAATTTTGGCGGTGGAATGAGAATTTGTCCCCAAGCGCTGCCGGATGACGGCTGGGCGGAAGTGTGTGTGGTCAACGGGGTTACCAGATGGACGCTGCTTCGTGTGTTTCCGCAGGTATATAAAGGGCAGCATGTCAAACATCCAGCTGTACGGTTTTTCCAAGGAAAATCAATTCGGGTTGAGTCGAACCATGCGATGATCGTCCATGCTGATGGAGAAGTCATCGATACGACGCCGCTTCACGTAGAGGTTGCTGAACAAGGATTGCGCCTAAAAAAAAACACGTACGTTAATCCAACGTAAGTGTATTGAAGCGTTTTTCGGATTTGGCCAGGTAGGAATCTGCATAAAGTAAGGAGGTGGCGATCACCTCAGCCATGCGCATGACGAGAAAAAGGCGCGTATTCTGAAGCACAAAATACTCCATAAAACCGCCGACGTTGACAATTCCGGTAATATGAAAGGCACCAACGGGCGGAAGCTCTTTTTTGACGCCGGCTCCCGGTTTTAACGGTCCGTCAGCGACGTGAATGGACCCGACGTTGCTGAATTGCCCCAGGCAGGCATCAATCGCGACAATCAAAGGATTTCGATGATTGCCTTGGATCATCTCGATTTTTTCAACCAGATTGACGGCATGGACCGGTTCTTCCAATGTACCGTATACGTGCATGGTTTTCATGTATTGGTCTTTTAGTTTTGTCCCGACCAGCGGCCCCAAGGCATCGCCGGTAGAGCGATCCGTACCAATGCAAAGAATCACGATATCTTGATCAAGCGCTCGTAACGAGAGGCATTCGCTCACATGCTGGGCTAAGAGATCAACCGCATTGTCGTGACGATGCTCGATTTTCAGAGAAGGATAGGAAAACGGATAGGATGGGTTCACATTGCTCATGGCGACCTCCTAGGGGGAGAAGTATTCACAGTATATGGACAGAGCACGAATTTTATACATATTTAGGTAATTTGCTGAGAGCGCGAGAGAAGAAAGAGGGGGAAGCGAGCGGTTAAACTGGAAACAATAGACCGCAACAAGTAAAATGAAGAGAAGGGGGGGACGTGCAGTGATTTTGATTGCATTTGATTCAACACAGCAGGCGTTGCGAGCGGAAATGCTGCTAGAGTATGCAGACATCGAAATTGATATACGCCCGACGCCAAAGGAAATCACCGCAGGCTGCGCGTTGTCCATCGAATTCCCGGAGCCCGACTTTCCATTGGCAAAAGAGGTCATTGAAGGACAACAAGTAGAAATTCGTGGGTTTTTCCGCAAATTTGACAACGGATATAAAGAGATAGACCGGCAAGGAGAGAGGAATTTGAACGATGAGTGAAATTAAGCAGATGGATCAGGGAATCAGCAAGCTGTATAACTACCTCGTCAATCCCGATCTGTGGTTTACTATGGGCATTGTACTGGTGAAAATCATTGCAATCGTGATCATCTCCCGGTTGCTCGTTACGGTGGCACAGGCAGCTGTGAATCAAATTTTTCGCAATCGGGAAGGCGGAAAGATACAGATCGCTCAGCGTAGGCTTGAAACGCTGCGTGTGCTTGTCAATAATGTGGTAAGATGGGCGATCTTTTTCATCTCCATGCTGCTTGTCCTCGACCAATTGGGATTCGACCTGCGCCCGGTTCTTGTCAGTGCCGGGGTGCTGGGGCTGGCTGTCGGCTTTGGGGCACAAAGCTTGGTACGGGATGTCATCACCGGTTTTTTTATCATTTTCGAGGATCAGTTTGCCGTCGGGGATGCGGTCATGATCAACAATCTTAACGGTACCGTACAGGAAATTGGGCTGCGGATCACCAAAATCAAGAGCTTTACAGGGGAAGTGCACATCATTCCGAACGGAACCATCACACAGGTCACCAACTTCTCCTTGCAAAATACAGTGGCTTTGGTCGACATTTCCGTCGCGTATGAAGAAGATATTGATCGGGTGCAGCAGGTCATTTTGGAGGCAGCGAAGCAGGCTAAGGAAGAAGATGAAAACATCGTGAGTGAACCACAGGTTCTCGGCGTGCAGTCGCTCGGACCTTCCGATGTCATCATTCGCTTGACGGTCGAGTGCAAGCCAAATATGCATGCTGCGGTGGCCCGTCATTTGCGAGCAAAAATCAAAGCCGAGTTCGATTCCAGAGGGATTGAAATTCCTTATCCAAAAATGGTGACAATGCCAACCTTGAAAGGACACGCTTGAGAGAGGGATGAATGTGGAAAGAAAAACGTTTCAGCTAGGAGATGTCGTCCAAATGAAAAAACCGCATCCATGCGGGACAAATGCATGGAAGGTCATTCGGATGGGAATGGACATCAGAATCAAATGCACAGGGTGTGAGCATAGCGTAATGATCCCGCGCCTGGAATTTGAGAGGAAATTGAAAAAGGTTTTGAGCTCGTCAGAACAAAAGGAAGAATAGACAATAAAATATATTTGAAGCCCCTCTTTTTCTTTTCCTATAATCGGACCCAAGAAAAGGAGGGATTTTTTTATGAGAAAAAGCTTGTTGCAATTACTGACTCTGTTGTTGTTTTGCACGGGATTGGCAGTACCGGTTTCCGCCAAAACGGAGGAAGGTGCTTTCGCTACTTTTACGCCCAATCATGGAAAAAGCGGGGTATCAATCAGTGAGCCGATCACGCTTACATTTTTGCGGAGTGTCAAGCTGGCCAACGGGGAGGCGTTGACCTCACGCAAGGCGGAAGCCATCGTTTCGCTGGTTGAGAAGCAGAGTGGAAAAGCAATTGGGAATCAGGTGAGCTGGAGCCCCTCTAAGCGGAAGTTGACGATCAAGCCGATGCAGCCACTTCCCTATGCCACGACGGTTGTGTTCAAGCTTTTACCGGGAACCGTGAAGGACAGTGCCGGCAATCTCAATCGAGGTGAGGAAGCGGAGTTTATGACTGAAGCGCGTGAGCCGGAATTCGTTATCACGAGCAGACCTTCCCACATGGAACAAAACGTCGCAAAGGACAGCAACATTACGATTACGTTCAACAAAACGATTCAAATGACGAATGGCAAGCCGCTTACAAAAAGCGCAGTGGAAAAAATGATCAAGCTAACGGACGAAAAACAGAAGAAGGTCAAGTTTACCGGTAGCTGGGATGACAAGACCCAAACGATCACCGTTGATCCGCAGGGAAATCTGCAAGACGGGACACGCTATACGGTAATTCTCCCGGAAAAATCGGTTATGGACCGGCAGGGGGCCAAAAATCCGCAGGTTTCCTTCACATTTACGACAGCAGTCAGTCAGGACCGGATTCCGCCGTCTGTAACCGTTACGCCTGCGCATGGGGCGAAGGGTGTTTCGCTTGAGGCGAATGTCACGCTGCAATTTGGCGAAGAGGTTTGGGCTGTGGATGGGACTGTCTTGTCCAACAAGGCAGTGAGCGGATTCGCTGTTTGGAAGGATGAAAAAGGAACCGCTGTTCGGCATTCGGTTACCTGGAACAAACGAACCCGGACGCTGACGATGCGGGTAAAAGGGAAGATGCAGCCGTTTACGACCTACACGATCATCCTGCCAGGAAATCTCGTCAAGGATGAAGCGGGGAATGTGAATCAACCGGTTCGCGTCAACTTTTCCACAGGTGGAAAATGAACAGCAACAAGAAAAAGGATGCAACGCTCGTATAGGCTTGCATCCTTTTTAAGCGTACAAAAGTACGTAATGGTTAGTTCAATACGCCAAGAATCACCAGGAGAATAAACAGCACGAGAAGCAACATAAAGGCATTTTCACCGTTGAACAAACCCATTTCCAGCACCTCCTACACCTAGGTCAATACCTATGCTATGCGGAAGCAAGCAATCGGGTATGGGCAAACGCCTATTTTCGCGATGGGGAAAGTTATGCACAAGTAATCCACAGAAAATGTGGATAAAAAATCAGGTTTTGCGCCAAAACTAGGAGATACCCCCAACAGAAGAGCTTCGATCATTCTGTTTTATCCACAAAGTTATCAACAATCGGGGGATAGTTTATTGGTTAGGATTATCTGAACTATAAAAATATTTTCTTCTCTGTGGAAAGGGAATTGAATCGAAACAATAAATATGTATAGGAAAGAGAAAGCAAGCGATAACAATAATGGGGGGTAATCATGAAAAAGTCGATTTTTCACGTCATGTCTGCAACGATTCTATCGTTGTCAGTGGTTTCCACGCCGTTTTTTCCGTCAAACCACGTCTTCGCAGCGGAACAGGCGCCGCACTACAAGACTCGTGCGGATATTCCGGCTCAATACAAGTGGGATCTGACCCATATGTACAAGGATCAGGCTGCATGGGAAGCTGATTTCAAGAAGGCGGAAAAGCTGGCAAAGGAATTCGGCAAGCATCAGGGCAAACTGGCCGCTTCCGCTGAGCAGTTGGCAGCGGCATTGAACGATTATTCCAATTTGATGCGTGTGATTGAGAAAGTCTATGTATATGCCAATCTTTCATTTGACGTCAATTCTGCGAACCCGTCGCTTCAGGAGCTGTCCGACCGGGCAACAACGCTCTATACGCTGATTGGCGAAAAAACGGCATGGCTTGTCCCGGAAATCATTGCGATTCCCGACAAATCGATGCAGGCGTACCTGGGGACAAAGGAATTGGCTGATTACAAGGTGTTTATTGGGAACATTCTTCGGACGAAGCAATATGCCCTGCCGAAGGAAATGGAGGAGCTGCTCGCCCAAACGACACCGCTCTCAGGGGCACCGGAGAGCATTTTTGGAATGATGTCCAAAGACATCAAGCTTCCTAAAATCAAGGATGAGACCGGGAAAGAGGTTCAGTTGACCCGGGCCAATTTCATTTCCTATATGGAGAGCAAGAATCCTGAAGTACGCAAGGCAGCTTTTCAAGCCTACTACCAAACGCTTGGCAATTTCCAGGACTCGTTAGCGACAACGCTTGCGGCAAGGGTAAAGGCAGACAATTTTTATGCGAAGGTACGCAAATTTGACTCAGCGCTGGAAGCGAGCTTGATTCCGAACAACATTCCGCCGAAAGTGTACGATGAGCTGATCGATACGGTTAACGCCAACCTGCCGCTGCTGCATCGTTACATGGAAGTGAAGAAAAAGCTGCTCGGATTGAAGGAACTGCACATGTATGATATCTATACACCTGTGGTTCAGATAGAGTCCAAGTACATCCCGTATGACCAGGCAAAAGAAATGGTGATAGAAGGGTTGCAGCCGCTAGGCGATGAGTATTTGAAAGTGCTGCGGGAAGGATTCGAGGGCGGATGGATTGATGTGTATACCACGGACGACAAACGCTCAGGCGCGTACCAGTGGGGTAGTTATGATACGCATCCGTACCTGCTGCTCAATTATCAGGGAACACAGGATGATGTCTCAACAATCGCGCATGAGCTGGGACATGCGATGCATTCCTACTACACCAACAAAACGCAGCCGTATCCGAATGCCAGCTATGCGATCTTCACAGCGGAGGTCGCTTCGACGATGAACGAAACACTGCTGTTCAAGAGCATGTACGCCAAAGCGAAAACAAAGCAGGAAAAAATCTATTTGCTGAATCAATATTTGGAGAACTTCCGCACGACCTTGTTCAGACAGACGCAGTTCGCTGAATTTGAGAAGCTAATTCACGAAAAAGAGCAGGCTGGCCAACCGTTGACCGCAGAAGCTCTGAAAAAGCTGTATATTGATATCAACAAGAAATACTACGGAAAAACAATGATTTCAGACGATGAGATCGCGATGGAGTGGGCCCGCATCCCGCATTTTTACTCCAATTTTTATGTGTACCAATATGCGACCAGCTTCGCAGCCTCCCAAGCACTGGCCAAACAAGTGCTCGACGAGGGGCAGCCGGCTGTAAACCGGATTCGTGACAATTTCCTTTCGGCTGGAAATTCTGATGCGCCGATTGAGATCCTGAAACGGGCAGGCGTCGACATGTCGACGTCCAAACCGATCGAACAGGCAATGAAGGTGTTCGAAGAAACGCTAATCGAGTTGGAAAAACTGACCTCCCAGCCATAGGCGGGAGGTTTTTTCCTTACAGGTTTTCTTGCAGAGGCCTCTATCTTCTGCGATTGTAATCATAGAGACAAATCTTTATACTAAGAGGGGTGTGATTATCGGAAATAAGGGAGTGTAGTATAGATGGGAGCATCATGCGGTATTGTCGGGTTGCCGAACGTAGGCAAATCGACGTTGTTTAACGCTATTACGCAGGCTGGAGCGGAATCCGCGAATTATCCGTTCTGTACGATTGACCCGAACGTTGGGATCGTAGAGGTACCGGACCCGCGTCTGACCAAGCTGACTGAGATTGTTGTACCGAACAAAGTCGTTCCGACTGCGTTTGAATTCGTTGATATTGCCGGCCTGGTAAAAGGGGCGAGCAAAGGCGAAGGTCTGGGTAACCAGTTCCTCGGTCATATTCGTGAAGTTGATGCGATCTGCCAGGTTGTTCGCTGCTTCGAGGATGAGAATATCACTCACGTAGCGGGCAAAGTAGATCCGTTAAGCGACATTGAAACGATCAACCTGGAATTGGTATTTGCCGATCTTGATTCTGTAGAGCGCCGGATCGAACGGATTGGTCGCAAGGTGAAAGCGGGCGACAAGGAAGCGAAGCAGGAACTGGATGTGCTGGAAAAGCTCAAGGCTGCCTTTGAAGAAGGGCATGCAGCACGTTCGGTACAGCTTGACGAGGAAGAGCGCAAACTGGTTCGTGATCTGCATCTTTTGACAATCAAGCCGATGCTGTATGTGTGCAATGTGGCAGAGGATGGCATTCATGACGCAGACAGCAATCCGCATGTGCAAGCGGTTCGTGAGCACGCTGCCCAGGAAGGTGCGCAAGTCGTCATTATCAGTGCTAAGGTAGAATCGGAAATCGCTGAGCTCGAAGGCGAGGACAAGGAAATGTTCTTGGAAGAGCTGGGCTTGCAAGAGTCTGGTCTCGACCGTCTGATTCGGGCTGCTTACGAACTGCTTGGACTGGTAACGTACTTTACGGCCGGTGTACAGGAAGTAAGAGCATGGACCATTCGCAAAGGGATGAAGGCACCGCAGGCTGCCGGTGTGATCCACACTGATTTTGAACGTGGATTTATTCGTGCGGAAGTGGTAGCATACAACGATCTTGTTGATGCTGGGACAGTTGCGGTAGCGCGCGAACGCGGAAAGTACCGTCTGGAAGGCAAAGAGTATGTGGTGCAGGATGGAGATGTCATGCATTTCCGTTTTAATGTCTAAGCAAAAGCCTTGCTTGGTCGGGCACATTTTGATATAATTCGTTAGTGCGAGTTTTTTTGGGGTGCATGTTTATGCGTTTCAGCACTCGCTCCTTGCCCGAACAGGGCCGTCTAGTCCAAAAGGAGGTGAACAAGGATGCGTCAATACGAAGTAATGTACGTGTTGCGTCCAGACCTTGAAGAAGAGAAAGTGAAAGCGAATGTTGCTAAATATAGCGATATCGTGACTAACTTCGGTGGAGAAATCTCCAAGCTTCAAGAAATGGGTAAACGTCGTCTTGCGTATGAAATCAAGAAGTTCCGTGAAGGCTTCTACATTTTGATGAACTTCAAAGCTAACGCTGACGCTGTTGCTGAAGCTGAGCGTTTGATGAAAATCAACGACGACGTGATTCGTTTTCTCTTCATTCGTGAAGATCAGTAATCCGTCGTTCTGAGGGAGAGAGGGATCCGCGATGAATCGTGTCATTCTTATTGGCAACCTGACAAAAGATCCAGAGCTGCGTTACACTCCGAACGGTGTAGCTGTTGCAACGTTTACTTTGGCGATCAACCGTCCTCGTACAAACCAGGCGGGAGAGCGCGAGACTGACTTCATTAACATTGTCGCATGGCAAAAGCTGGCCGACCTGTGTGCAAGCTATCTGCGCAAAGGAAGACAAGCAGTCGTGGAAGGGCGTTTACAGACCCGTTCATATGACAACAAGGAAGGCAGAAAAGTGTATGTAACAGAGGTCGTAGCGGAGAACGTCCAATTCCTTGGACAGCGTTCTGGAAATGAAGGCTCCGGTTTTGATCCTGCTTATGGCGGGGGCGGAGGAGGCGGAGCGAAACCGTCTGCCAAAGGGAATGATTATGATCCGTTTGGAGATCCTTTCGCCGCTGCCGGCAAGCCGATCAACATCTCTGATGATGACTTGCCGTTCTGATTAATGAGGTCATCTGTTTAGAACTTTCACATTCCTGCGAAGGAGGGACTTTTATGGCACGCAAAGGTCGTCCGAACAAGCGTCGTAAAGTTTGCTACTTCACT
>JBLNEJ010000307.1:0-11368 GCA_050262535.1 Clostridia bacterium | reverse complement strand
TAGGTAGTCGGATCTTTCGCTTCCCATTTCTCTGCAATGTTTGGCACAAGCTGTGAGTTTTTGTCAAACTTGAGCAAGCCTTCTGTTACCTGCATCATGACTGCATCCGTTGCCGGGTCGTAGCTGAAAGCCGGATCAAGCGAAACGATATCGGAGCTTAGACCGAACGTGAGCGTACCGCCAGAAGTGCTTGGTGTCTCCGAAGATGAACCGGTCGTTGCGGAATTTGTACCGCTGCCATTGCTTGTGTTGGCCGGTTGTGCGGATGAACAGCCTGCTGCGAGCACGAGAAGCGCTAGGCCAGAAGCCGCAAGTAAATTGCCCATTCTCTTTTTCATAAGAACCCCCCTTAATTAGTTCGAAATGTTCTTTTTCATTATAGCCAAGGCCCAACTGAAGAAATTTCAAAAAACAATCCAAATTCTTGTAAAATTCTATCAATATTTGCTTATACCCCACTTCAAAAAGCCTGCCCCTGAACTTGTCCTTTCGCAAAAAAAGCCTGGATGAAGCAGTTCGCCAGCCAAAACGGCTTATGCTTCATCCAGGCCAATAGGTCTATCCACCGATGACAGTCAATTCTTTCGGGAAGCTGCTGAGTACGTCGCACCCATCCTTCGTTACCCAGACATCATCTTCTATTCGAACACCAGCCACTCCGGAAAGATAAATGCCTGGCTCAATCGTAAAGACCAAGCCCTCTTGCAAGAGGTCCTGGTTCTCTCCATGAACGGACGGATATTCATGCACATCGATGCCCAATCCATGCCCAAGGCGGTGAACAAAATATTCGCCGTACCCCTTGTCCGCAATGATATCCCGTGCGATCTTGTCAAGACTTGCCAGCGTCACACCTGGCTTTGTCGCTTCGATTGCTGCCTGGTTTGCCGCCAATACGGTCTCGTAAATGTCGCGCTGCTTGGCGTCGATCTCACCGACGGCAAACGTACGCGTGATATCTGAATAATAGCCATCATAGGCAATGCCCAAGTCAAACAGAAGCAGTTCGCCAGCATTCACCGTGCGCGTACCTGGTGCTCCATGCGGCATCGCTGATTTTTCTCCGGCCAGGACCAACGTTGGAAAAGCCAGCCCTTGCGCACCCAGCTTTTTCAGCTGGTACTCCAGCTCGGCTACCACATCCAGCTCCGTCATGCCGACCGTTACTTTTTGAATGACGGCCGCCAAGCCTGCCTCGGTAATGTGCAGCGCTTGTTTCATCCGCTTCACTTCATCAGCTGTTTTGACCATCCGCATCTGGCGAATCGGCTCATCGATATCGACATATTCTGCTGCCTCCACAATCGCAGCTAGCGCTTCAAAGCGCAGTACGGTCAAATCACCCTTCTCCAAGCCAAGGCGCTTGGTGTTGGCCGGCAATACTGTTTTCAGCACCTCATAAGGGTTTTGTGTATCCGTGTGAGTCACGATGCTCGTCACAGATGACGCTTTCGTGGCGGGCTCCAGGTCAAGAGCAGGTACGATCAGAACCGGTTCCCCTTTAGCCGGAATGACCAGTCCGAGGAATCGCTCATGGGGATCTGTCAAAAATTCGGTCACATAATACACATGCTTGGGGGTTGTTATCAACATCGCGTCCAACCCTTGCTGTTCCATGTATGTATAGAGCTTTTGCAAACGATCATTACTCATCGCTTCATCATCCTCTCCACTTGCCATTCGTTTTTACTACCACATCGTAACAGGGAAAAGCCCTCTTTCGCAATGGAACGAGGGCTTTTCTTCTGCTTACAGTGGAGCCAGCTTACTTCAGATCAACATTTTCCATGCTTTCGGAACCGGTTGGATGCGGCACATAACCGGTAATATTTGCTTTTCCGGCAATTGGCGGTGTCGCATGTGCAAGCGGCACGATTGGAATGTCGTTGAAGATCAATTCCTGTGCTTTTTTATACATTTCGCTGCGCTTCTCCTGCGACGGCTCGGATTGCGCTGCAATCAACAGCTTGTGTACTTCTTCGTTTGCATAACGGCTACGGTTTCCGCTACCGATGTTGTTTTTGTCGAGCAGTACATAGAGGAAGTTGTCAGGGTCGCCATTGTCGCCAATCCATCCGAGCAAGTACATCTCTTGCTCCCCGTTTTTGGTTTTTTCCAAATAGGTTGCCCATTCCATCGAAACGATTTCGGTTTCAATTCCGATTTTCTTCAGGTCTTGCTGAATGGCTTCAGCAATTTTTTGACCGTCTGGCATGTATGGACGCGGCACTGGCATTGCCCAGAATTTGGACTTGAATCCATTCGGGAAGCCTGCTTCAGCCAAAAGTTGCTTCGCTTTCTCGAGGTTAAATTCACGATCCTTGATTTGATCGTTATATCCCCAAACGGAAGATGGCATCGGGTTGACAGCCGGCTCTCCCAAGCCCGCGAAGAAGGCTTCGATCAATGCAGGTTTGTTGATCGCATATGCGATCGCTTCACGTACCTTCGGATTATCAAACGGCTTTTTCTCCATATTGAAGCCGAGGAAACCGACGTTCATCCCTGGACGCAGGAAGATCTGCAGGTCTTTGTTGTCTTTGACCGATTGCGCATCATCCGGATTCAGGCCATCCATCATGTCAATCTCTCCGGAATTCAATGCTGTCAAACGAGCAGAGTTATCCGGAATCACTTTGAACACGAGTTTATCCAGCTTCGGAAGCCCTTTGTTCCAGTAGTCCGGATTTTTCTCCAGCGTAATGGAGTCGTTGCGCTTCCACTCTACAAATTTGAACGGACCGGTACCAACCGGATTCTCAATATACTTGTCACCAAACTTCTGAACGGCTGTCGGGGACGAGATTGCAAAGCAGTACATTCCGAGATTGTTCAGGAATGGAGCAACCGGACGATTCAGCTTGAACTCAACCGTATACGGATCAACCGCTTTTACGGATGCGATCGAATGATCTTTATCGCCTTTGTAGCCGCCAAACATGTCGTTGTAATACACATAGCCATCTTTGTTGTGGAACGGATGGCTCTTATCCGCCCAGCGCTCAAAGTTCCACACAACCGCTTCCGCGTTAAAATCAGTGCCGTCGTGGAATTTTACGCCCTGACGAAGCTTGAATGTATAGGTCAATCCATCAGGCGATACTTCCCAGCTTTCTGCCAAGCCAGGCTGAACGTTCGTATTGGTCGGTTCATATTTCACCAATGTTTCCAATACGTTCATGGTTACCTTCGATGATTCGCCATCATCCGTTTGGATTGGGTCGAGCCCTACGGAGTCCCCGCCGCGACCGATAATCAGTTGTTTCGGCCCTTCTTTTGCCGGTTCTGTCGCTGGCGTTGCCGGTTGTGCCGGCTGCGAGGAATCGGCAGGTTTCTGTTGTGATGCTTGCTGAGAGCCACTGCACCCGGTAAGTGCCATTGCGATTGCCAGCATACCGGAGAGGGCAGCAGTCAACAATGATTTTCTCATAAATGATGATCCCCCTTTACCCTTTTTGTTCAATGTTCGTACGTTTCTTTCAACCGTATTTTTTCCACGCATCCCCCCTTCCACGAGTCCAACCATCAGTTCTTCATTCGTGGATCAAGCGCATCACGCAATCCATCACCAATGAGGTTGAACCCCAGAACCGTCAGCATGATCGACAACCCGGGAAAAATAACGGTCCACGGCGCTTTCTGAATGTATTGTCGGGAGTCCGCCAGCATTTTTCCCCATTCCGGTTCAGGTGGTTGTGCGCCTAATCCGAGAAAGCCGAGGGCAGCCGCTTCGATGATCGCTGTAGCAATGCCGAGCGTTCCGGTCACGATGATCGGAGCTAGGCTGTTGGGTAAAATATGCTTCATCAAAATTCGTGAGTTCTTCATCCCGACCGCCCTTGCCGCCATCACGAACTCCTCTTCCTTCAAGCTCAGCACCCGCGCGCGGACCAATCGGCCGAATGTGGGAATATTGATGATCGCAATTGCCAACAGGGCGTTTTGCAGGGAGGGTCCAAGAATCGCAACAATCGCGATCGCCAGAAGAATGCTCGGGAAAGCCAGCATGATGTCAAAAATACGGGAGATGATCGTATCCACCCATCGTCCGTAATACCCGGCCAACAGGCCAAAAAACGTTCCCGCCACAATCGAGCCGATAACCGAGAAGGTGCCGACCCACAGCGAAATTTGTGCCCCGTAAATGACGCGCGACAACACATCGCGACCGTTATAATCGGTACCGAACCAATGCTCGGCAGAGGGCGGTTTGTTTTTCATCACCAATTCGCCTTCATCATATGGATAAGGCGCAAGCACGGGCGCTAGAACCGCAATGAGTATAAAAAAGAGAATGATTCCTAATCCAACCATCGCCATCTTGTTTTTCCGCAATATTTTCCAGGCGTCCAGCCAAGGAGAGGATGGCTGCTCCACTGACGATTTCAGCGGTGCCTTGATCGTTTGCACATCTGCCATTAGGCGCTACCTCCTTAGCGATATTTGATGCGTGGATCGACGTAGGCATAGAGGAGGTCGACCAGCAGATTAATCAAGACAAATATGGTAGCGATCACGAGAATGCCTGACTGGATTACAGGGTAATCCCTGTTTCCGATCGCGGTGTAAATGTAGCGTCCTACCCCCGGCCAACCAAAAATGGTTTCGGTGAGTACCGCTCCCCCCAGCAGCAAGCCGGTTTGCAAGCCAATGATGGTCAAGACGGGGATTAACGCGTTTTTCAGCGCGTGCTTGTACACGACCCAGAATTGGCCCAGCCCTTTGGCACGAGCAGTACGGATATAATCCGAGCGCATCACTTCGAGCATGCTGGAGCGTGTAATGCGGGCGATAATCGCCATCGGAATCGTTCCAAGCGCAATGCTAGGCAAAATCAAGTGCAGGAAGACATCTTTCAGTTGATCGAATCGGCCGGCCAGGAGGGAGTCGATGATGTAGAAGTGCGTGATGGGGTCAACAGGAATACGTGAATCATCGCGACCGATCGAAGGAAGCCACTTGAGTTCCTGTGTAAATAACCACTGCTCCATTAAACCGAGCCAAAAGATTGGCATGGAGACGCCGATCAATGCGATTAGCATGCAGACGTAGTCAAACCACGAGTTTTGTTTCCAGGCGGATATGATACCCGCGTTGACACCAATCACGATGGCAAAAAGCATCGAGAACAGTGTCAGTTCGGCAGTTGCTGCCAAATACGGTACAATCTCATCGGCAATCGCCGATTTCGTATGGAGAGAGTTGCCCAGATTGCCTGTGAGCACTTTCCCCGCATAATCAAAATATTGCTGATACCATGGAAGATTCAACCCAAGCTGTTCTCGCAGCTCCGCCAATGCCTTCGAGCTTGCCTTTTCTCCAAGAATCGTTTGGGCCGGATCACCCGGAATGGCGTGAGTAATAGCAAAGACAACGATCGACATGCCGACCAGAACGGGAATCAGCATGAGCAATCTTCGAAAGATATAGGACAGCACGGCCATTTCCTCGCTTTCCGTAATGTTTCAAACGTGATTTACTCAAAATGGTCGACTATTCACCGTACAGGTGGCATGCGACAAAATGGCCCCCACCTGCATCGCGAAACGCAGGGCGGACGGAACGGCAGATATCCTTTACTTGCACGCACCGCGTGTGAAATGTGCAACCGCTTGGCGGATTGGCCGGGCTCGGCACATCCCCCTGCAAAATAATTCGCTCACGACGCAGATCCGGATCAGGATTCGGTACGGCTGATAAAAGCGCTTGCGCATACGGGTGAAGCGGGTTCGTATACAGCTTGTCTTTATCGGCCAGCTCCACGATGCGCCCAAGGTACATGACCCCCACACGATCGCTGATGTGACGAACCACACTCAAGTCATGGGCGATAAACAGGTAGGTCAGGTCAAATTCCTTTTGCAAATCTTGCAGCAGATTCAATACCTGCGATTGAATGGACACATCCAGTGCGGATACAGGCTCATCGAGCACGATCAGCTTGGGATTCACCATCAATGCCCGGGCGATGCCGATTCTCTGACGCTGCCCGCCGCTGAATTGATGCGGGTAACGCTTAGCGTGGTAACTGTTAAGCCCGACCACCTCCAGCATCTCGTGCACGCGCTTCTGTCTTTCTGAAGCGCTTCCAATTCCGTGCACAATCAATGGTTCCTCCAGAATCGTTTCGACGTTGTGCCGGGGATTTAAGGAAGCAAACGGGTCCTGAAACACGATCTGCATATCCCGCCGCAAGCGTCTAAGCGACTCCTGATCGAGGTTGGTAATCGATTGGCCTTCAAACAAAATCTGGCCTTCAGTCGGTTCAATCAAGCGAAGAATGGAACGTCCTGTCGTGGATTTGCCGCAGCCGCTTTCCCCGACCAGCCCCAGTGTTTCGCCTTTATTCACGATAAATGAAACATCATCAACCGCTTTGACCGCTCCTACCGCTTTTCCAAACAAGCCGCCGGAGATCGGATAATACTTTTTCAAGTTATTGACAACAAGTAGATGCTCTGCCACCTCTCGTAAGCTCCTTTCTGCGCCACGGTTTTGTGATCGATCCGCTATCGGTTCAACCAGCAGCGAGAATAATGTCCCGCCTCTACTTCCACAAGCTCCGGAATCTCGGCACGACAACGATCCCATGCTTGGTCGCACCGCGGTGCGAATCTGCAACCGGTCGCAACGGAGCCCGGAATGGGGACGTTGCCTGGTATGGAATACAGTCGTTCCTTTGTTTCTTCCAGCTTGGGAATAGAATTGATCAATCCGATCGTATACGGATGCTTGGGGTTCTTGAGGATGGTTCGTACATCTCCTTGCTCGACAACCTTGCCAGCGTACATGACAACAACCCGATGACACATCTCCGCGACGACTCCAAGATCGTGCGTAATCAACATGATTGCCGTTCCAGATTCTTGATTAAGCTTGCGCATCAGGTCAAGAATTTGGGCTTGGATCGTTACATCGAGCGCAGTGGTGGGCTCGTCCGCAATCAAAAGCTCCGGGTTGCATGTCATTGCCATTGCAATCATGACGCGCTGACGCATTCCACCAGACAATTGGTGTGGATACTCGTTTACAATCGATTCAGCCCGCGGGATCCCTACCCGTTTGAGCATTTCGATTGCCTTTTGATACGCTGCTTTCTTGTCTGCCTTGATATGCAGTCTCACAGCTTCCGCGATTTGATCGCCGATTGTATAAACCGGATTCAGCGAAGTCATCGGCTCCTGAAAGATCATCGCGATTTCATTTCCCCGCAGCTGACGCATCCGCTTTTCACTTGCATCTGTCAGCTCTTCTCCTTTAAACCGGATGGAACCGCCGACTATTTTGCCGGGTGGATTAGGGATCAGACGCATGATAGATAAGGATGTTACACTTTTTCCACAACCGGATTCGCCTACGATACCAAGAATCTCGCCTTTCTTGACCAGAATGCTGACACCGTCCACAGAAGGAATTGCTCCTCGGTCTGTAAAAAAGTGCGTCTGCAGGTTCTCAACTTCTAGGATTGTCTGCGACATGTGGCGCACCTCTCTTACCGAAATTTCGAATTGAGTGAGATGTGGGGAATAATGGGGAATAAAGGAAGCTAGCTGTGACCATTATGCCATTAACAGTATTTTTTAGCAATAATATAAATAAAGAATATTTGGGCACATAAAAATATTCTGCCGATTTAACGTGATAAAACAAAAAAGTCCTGCTGATTGCAGGACCGCTTGATTATGGCTGAAAAAACGAGGCGAACCAATCAACAAACGCTTTCGCCGTTCCTTTGATAAAGATGCCCATCGTCCGGCCGAAGCTGCTTACGTAATTAGACTTTCGCTCCGGGATTGTTTTCACTTGCTTGCCCATTACGGCTATCTCCATTTGGCCCTTGTCAAGCTTGGTGATGGTATACGCCCGCGTCTGTTGTTCAGGCAGGCCGTCCACTTTGTAAATGCCTTGCTCAGCCGTCTGCAAGCCAAGAATGACACCAATGACCAATACGGTGATCAGGCTGGCGAATTTCGTTTTCATCGTCAAACGGTGCTCACCTCTTGTCAGACGTTTTGACGGGCGCCGTGCTGACTCGCTCGGCCTGCCAGAAATAATCGGCAAATACGTCAGCAAGCGCGGCAACGCTGTTATAGCTTTCTTCCAACGTGTTATTGGTGCCGCCGACCTCAATTAATAGACTGCCCGGCGAGATGGATTGGTTATACTCCCCGTTGCTCCCTTTGTTTCCTTTGCCCGTGACGCCGCGCGACAAGCCGGGATATTTTTTTTCCAGCAGCCTGTGCAAGTCGGTGGCGAACGCAGCGTTTTTTTCGTGGTTTTTGTTCATAAGCCCAATCACGAAGAAGAGGCGCGCATATTTTTTTCCATTGATTTCAACAGTTGTGACCTCGCGTGGCTGGTCATCGCGATGCAGGTCGAACAGGAACCGGAGCTCTCGGTTGCGCTCTGTCGCGGCTTTGACCGTCTTGAGGGACTCGGCGTAGGAGAAGATATGATTTTTACCCATATCGATCAAGCGTTGGGCAAAGTCATCGGCGCTAACCTCTGTCCCGATACCCCGATCCTTCAGCTCCTCGGCCAATCGTTTGCCCACGAGCGTAATGTTTCGGCTCGGGTGATCGACTGATTTTCCGACCCTTTTGGTTTCTGAGAGCCATGACTCCCGGTTGTGGGAGTGATAAATAAACACGACATCGCTCTTGGTGGTCATATGTGTACCAGGCTTGGGCTCGGCCGTACCCGGTTTTTGCCCTTGCCCAGTCGTTTCCCCTTTGCTTGGTTGTTTGCCCCCATTCGTCTCCCCCGGTTTTTCGGCAGAAGGCTCCGTTTTGGGAGTATCTGTCGCAAACGAGTCCGGGACCTCGATGTTCGGCAAATTGGGAGGCGGATATTCAACATACAGGTCGGTTAACCCGGTTCCCGCGCCCCTGACGAGAAGCCGTGCATCATCGACTGTCAATAGCCCCGGCAGCTCCCTGCCCAACAGACTGCGCATATCCCCCGGCTGAATATTGGTGACGGCTTGAAAAACAAAGCTCATCCAGCTGCTTGTCTCTGCTCCTGCCTGGGGCAATACGGTATCCGACAGGGTAGGAATCTCTCTGCCCATCATTTTGATCAGCGCGAGGCTGGAGACGTTGGCTGCCGCTTGCTGGAGCGTATTGGACGTGAGCATCATGCGGTTTCCCGATAAGGAAAGGATTCCCGTGAGCATGAACAGGAAGGCGGTGCACAGCGATAGGATCAGAAAATGCCGCTGCAGTATGGTCGTCATGGTTCTCCTCCTCTAGCAGCTTACTCGCGATTGCGCTGGTATGCTCTATGAGTATGCGTATGGAAGAGACGCTAGAACCGCTTCTCTAGCAAAAAATTAATAGAGAAGCAACCGGCTTTTTTTCAGCCGTCGCTTCCCTGCAGTTTGTGGCGTTTTAATGCGTATAAGCGTTCACATTGTCCTGACTGATCGCACGATGCATAGCGTTGTTGAGACCGCTTGCAATAATATTGGCGATCCCCTCGATGAAATCGTCAATTTCCTTAGGGGTGACCACGAGGTTTTGACCAAGCGGCTGCAAAACCTCGTGGATCAGCTGCCGCTTGTCCTCCTCTGACAGCTGGCCGACAAGCCCCATAAACGTTTTGCGCGACTCCTGATCGGGCAAGTCTTCTTCCGTATACGGTTCCTTTCGTTCCGGGACGCTGCTCATCGCTAATCGATTGAAGGCACGTTTGCTTTCCTTTACCGACTGGCCGAAATGGCCGAGTAGATAGGTGATCGCGTCGTGGACAATGGTCGAGGCGAAGACGACGGTCGGGACCCCGATCGCAATAACTGGGATGCCCAAAGCCGCTTCATCGATTGCTTTTCGTTTGTTGCCGACACCCGAGCCGGGATGAATGCCGGTATCGGAAATTTGAATGGTCGTGTTTACCCGATGCAGCGCGCGCGAGGCAAGTGCATCGATACAGATGACAAAGTCGGGCTTGCTTTTTTCCACTACGCCGAACACAATCTCGCTTGTTTCAATCCCGGTAATCCCCAGAACACCTGGCGAGATCGCACTGACCTCCCTGTAGCCGTCTTCAACCGACTCGGGGGCAAGCGTGAATAGGTGGCGGGTAATGAGCAAATTTTCTACGACCAGCGGTCCAAGGGCGTCTGGTGTGACGTTCCAGTTGCCAAGTCCGACGACCAACGCTTTTTTGTCCTCGCCAAGCCCTTTCTGCTCGAGGAAGCGCTTGAATTCGGCTGAAAACCGTCTCATCACCTTCTCCTCCAGCTCAGAGTCATTGTTGCGCAGCTTCGGTACTTCGATGGTAATGTACTGTCCCGGCCACTTGCCGATTCGACGCCCTGCCTCCTCGTCCTTGACCGTCAGCCGGGTCACCTTGATCCCCGGTTCGTGATCGTCTGTTTCCAGTTCAAACCCGGTCAATGCCGGCTCCTGCTGTTGTGCCTGCGCCAGCTCGTGAGATTCTACAGCCAGGTCGGTTCGGATCTGGTACTCGCTCATATCAATATTGTGCAGCATACGATCGCTCCTCTCAGATACCAACTCCTGTTAACTAGCTTGCATAAATCTGGTGGTTTTATGCGGAATCCATTGTTGCAATCGTACTTGCCGCATGCTAAAATATGTTTTGTTGTATGTGTGTAAACGAGACGACGTCTTGTCTTATTGCTTTAAGGAGGTGACATTCATGCCAAATATTAAATCCGCAATCAAGCGTACCAAGCAAATCGAAAAGCGCCGTGCACAACGTGCATCGCAAAAATCCGATCTGCGTTCTGCGGTAAAAAGCTTTGAAAAAGCAGTTGCAGCCAGCAACCTCGAATTAGCGAAATCTACCCTTCTGGTAGCCGTGAAAAAGTTGGACAAGGCTGCTACAAAGGGTCTCATTCATAAAAATGCGGCAAACCGTCAGAAATCTCGCTTGATGAAAAAACTGAACGCTCTGTCCGCGTAAGCTGATGAGCGTATACAAAAACCCCATGAACATTCATTGTTCAATGGGGTTTTTGTTTTTGCTGGGCCACTCTTGTAATAAACAGTTCGATCGCCAGTTGCTTGTCAACTTGTCCCGATTTCATCCGAAAGTCCTCTTCGGCACATAACGCGAGAAGCTTTCGCAGCCCCTGTTCGTCAAAGTAGCGGGCCTGTTCGATCTCTTTTTTAACGGCAAACGGATGAACCTTCAGCATTCCGGCAAGCTGCTGCTGCGAATACCCGCGTGGCGCCCACATCTTGACCGATAGCAAAAGCCGGATTTGTCGGGCGAACAGCGCCATCAGCTTGATTGGCTCCTCGCCGGTTTTCATATGGTCGTACAAAATCCGGAACGCTTCGGCAAGCTTGCCTAAAACGACCGCCTCCACCAACGCGAATACGTCATGCTCCAGTGTCCG
>JBLNEJ010000306.1:0-11594 GCA_050262535.1 Clostridia bacterium | reverse complement strand
CTGCTGATCAGGTGCTTTTCCGTTGATTCCGAAAGGTCCCGTGAAGCGATGATGATACGCTCCAGCTGTCCGTTGCTCGCCAGTACAGGAATACCGACAGCCAATGCTTGCTGTCCCAGCAACGTTTCGTGGATGACAGATGTTTTTTGCGGCTGTTTTACGATCTGGTGGAAGACAGAGGGTGTAAGCAGTATTTTTTTCTCCAGCTCCAAATAATTCGCTCCGAGTAATTCAGCCGGCGTCATATCCCAAAAATCCTCAAGGATGCTGCCACTGCAACAGACAATTTTTCCGTCTAGTTCGACAACAATGAATTCATCGTAAATGGATAAAAGTGCAGCGCTAAGGTCCTGGCTCCATTCCAAGCTACTTCGAAGGGTTTCTGAGAAGGGTGACTTGTCATCTGGTGATCGTGGCATTGTTTGTACCCCCTTTGCAATTGCTATTGACTATAATTCTACACGTAGACGTGATGTCCGTCATGAGCGGAATCATCAATGTGGACGATTTCTTTGTGAAAAACAAAAAATTTCGAATCCGCGATCTGCACAACCGCCATGGCATTTACATATAGTGGAGCGGCTAGAAGCCATTGGCGATTCTGAGCCTGATAGTCGGTTGCTGTACAATGTCCGGTGGCAAATGCGAATCAGCAGCGCCTTCATAAACGAACATACAGCGTGGAAAAAGGGGATAACCATTCCAACAGGTTATCCCCTTTGCCATGTAATCTACTGCTACAGCCAGCGCAGCCCTTTTGGATAATGGTTTTTCAATTGTCCATCGACCTGCTTGCCCCAGCCGAGCGGAAAGCCGTCGACCGTGATCAGCGTCCAGCCCTTTTCCCCGGATACTTGGAGCGATTCCCCTTTGAGGTAGCGCACCACTTCGGGAGCATCAGCAGCAAAATCGGCTGTGCGAGCTGCATGGTCCGCCTGACAGCCAAGCGCCAGCGCATGCGACGGTTCAAAACGGCCTTTTTTGAGGGTGCCCAACTGCCAACCGGCTCGCGCAACTTTCAATCCGGCCAGATCGGGGGCCTCTGCCGGCAATAGGTACAGATGCTCGCCAAACAACGTGAAGGATGATGGTTCCAGCAGTTCAACCTCCAGACCTGGCAGTACCTCCCGGCAAAAGTCCCGCCAAAGTCCAACCGCTTCCAACAATCCCGCCAGCGGCTTGTCAGCCTTTTTTTTCAATTTCCCTGCAACTGCAAAGGCGGTTGACACGTCCTTATGGTGAGTATCTGCATCCGCTTGCTTTCGCATTCTCGCAAGGTAATGACCCTCACCGTGCAGCAAATGCGGCCAGAGACGTGCTGTCCTGGACAGTTCGGCTAGCGGCGGATTTGCCCAAGCAGGTTCTCCCGGGGCAAACAGCGAATGATCTTGTAGATTGTCCAATTCAAATTCCGGATGGGACTGCAGAAAATCGGCGACGCTCTGTTCATTCTCCAGCGGAGAGAACGTGCAGGTTGAATATACAAGCACGCCTCCTGGCTTCAGCATGGCCGCGGCTGCATCGAGAATGTCCGTCTGCATGTGATGGCACTCCAGTACCTTTGCCTCGGACCAATCTTCCACGGCTTCCGGGAGCTTACGAAACATCCCCTCTCCCGAGCAGGGTGCATCCACAAGAATACGGTCAAAAAAGGTAGGAAACCTCGCCATCAGCCGTTCAGGCGTTTCATTTGTGACAATCGCGTTGGTAATCCCAAGCCGCTCGATGTTTTCAGACAGTGCCTTGACGCGTGCCGGATGAATTTCGTTGGTTACCAAAAGGCCGTTTTGCTGCATCATCCCGGCGATTTGCGTCGATTTGCCGCCAGGGGCAGCGCACAGATCAAGCACGCGTTCTCCAGGCTCGGCAGCCAGCGCTTCCGCCGCGACCATCGCACTTGGCTCCTGCAAATAATAGAGGCCACAGGCATGGTATGGGTGCTTGCCGGGCCGCTGCTCGCTCGAATAGGAAAAACCGGTTGGACACCACGCTACCGGAAGAAGCGCAAACGGATTGGTTCGCAAAAATTGTTCAACGCTGGACTTGAGCGGGTTGATGCGCAATCCCTGCCAAGCAGGCTGATTATAGCTATCGATAAAGGCCGTATACTGTTCGGACATGAGCGACTCCATCCGTTCAGTGAAGTGCTGGGGCAAAGCTTTCATGGAATCCTCCTATGTAATAAAATTGTAAATCGACAGGAATTTGGCGAAAAATGGCGAACCATTGATAAAGTGAGGTGAACTGGCATTGAGTATTTCCCGTGCAGAAAAGCACCGTTCACGTCGCCGGGTAGACTCGGAAGTTGGTCGATTCTGGATTCTTGGCCTGATTTTTTCCGTGCTGGTGCTGGTTTTTGAATTCTTTATTGTCATTCCTCCCAATGCACCATGGCTGCAAGATATGGAGATGGCTTTGTTCAGTGCAAGCTTTACCTTGCTTGCCTTTTATTTGCTGGGACTGACCTTTGTGTTTTCCCGCCAAGAGGAAGCCGGGAAGGTCAACCATCAGATCATTATCTACGTGTGGCTGGGAGCGATCTTATTTCACTTGTTCCTGCTCATCAGCAATATCGGCAACCCGCATGTTTACAAAGCGGGAATCATCCTGTTTTTGGGTCCACTGTTTCTCACCATCTATCATTTTATCACGTATTTGTCAGCTTTGCGCGAGGCGCAGCGGGAAAGCCACCTGGCGACGAACGCTTCCTATGAGCGCATGTCCTACCAGATCATTCTGGAGGCGACAAAGGTGCATGGCGAGATCAAACGGCTGGCGGCGTCCTACCCGGAAGTGGAGCAGATGCTTAGAGCCAACGATTTTTCGGGCAAAATGGAGCGATACATCTTAGAAATGCAGCAGTATCTGCAGGCAGAACGGTTTGAACGCAAGGAGATCGAGCTGTTGGAGGGGCATTATTACTTTTTGGAAAATCTGCTGACTCTGGCGAAACAGCATCCTGGTGTCATGGAATCACGGCTGTATGCGCATCGTGAGGGGCAAGGGAACTAAAGGAGGATTCGCATGTTCTGGAAAAAGAAAGAGAAGGAAACGCCTGTATCATCCAATGTCGCTGTACTCGACACACCCCCACCTGCCGAACAGATGCAAGACAAAAAAGCGCTGGAGCAGGAGCTTCTCTCCCTTTACGAGGGAATGGGCAGCATCATTAAGCAGCATGGAGCTGTCAATCAGCAGCATGGTGAACTGGCGAACATGGCTTCGCGGATGAAGAGCATCATTGAAACCATTCAGGACATCAGCCTGAAATCTGACAACGTCTCCGAAAAATTGCTAATGCACAGCGACCGACTGGACCAGAAGTCCAAGGAATCGGCAACCCGCTTGCTCGATGGCAAGAAATCACTTGAAAACGTGGTGAGCGTCGTTTCCTTGCTTGAGCGCGAGTCGGCGAACACAGCGGTATCGATGAGCCGCCTCGAAGAGCGTTCGTCCGAAATCACCAGCATCGTTCAGGTGATCAGCGATATCGCCAACCAAACAAATCTGTTGGCACTAAATGCCGCGATTGAGGCAGCGCGCGCCGGCGAGCAAGGCAGAGGATTCGCAGTCGTTGCCGACGAAGTGCGCAAACTGGCTGAAATGACAGCCAATTCCACCAAAAACATCGCTTCGCTCATTGAGAAAATTCAGGAAGAGACGAAAGAAGCGCTTGCCAACAGCGAGAAAAGCACCAAAGCGATTCATGAAGGGCTGACCGCAAGCCAGGATGCAGCGGGCAAAATGGATGCCATCGCTGGATCCTACCAGGAAATGTCATCGGAAATGCAGCAGGTGATCGACACAATCCAGCAGCAAAAGCGCCTTTCCGGCAATCTCGCCGAGCAAAGCCGACAAGCCGGTGAACTGCTTGAAGAGACAGGTAAGGAACTCGAAAGCCACGTGCGCGAGGCAAGCGTCGTGGACCGGGAGCTGGAAGCAAGCTATCAGGGCTTCAAGAATCTGTTGAAATCATAATGTTATCGTATGTGCAATGGGCTTCCCCCGCCGCAGCAAGGACGGGGGAAGCTTTCTTTTTGGGAGAAAGTTCATCCCCTGAAAAAAAGACTCCTGCCCAAAAGGCAAGAGTCCGTGTTGGTTCAGGAGTTTTTCGTCGGATTAACTTTGGCCAAACGGCTGTTGGCTGACCATGCCGGTTGGGTTCGCAGATACATTCATGCTGTTAGCGCCCAGCGTGCTCGGGTTTACACTGCTGCGTACCGTTTCATAGCCGGGTGTTGTGGACGGTGGCGGGAATGAAGCAAACTGGTTGGCTCGTGACGCTTCATAGGTCAGTTGGTTGGCCAGGGTGAAAATTTGTTGCAGCATCGCGGTCGCCTGGGATTCGGTTGCGGACATCGTTTGCAGCTGCCCTGCGATGGAACGCAGCGTGTTGGCGTTGTTGCGCTCGTTTTGCTGAAGCTGGCTGATCAGTCGTTGAAGCTCATTGGCCAAGGCAGACGATTGAAAATTGTACATGTCGATTCACCCTCCTGTTTTTCATTCAGTACATAGTCTTTACCAAGAAAGGGAAAATATGCAGACACCTTTGAACGAGTCCTCTCGTACTTTATCGTATAAAAGCGGTTACGTTTTTAAGCGTTAGTCGGTGTTCTTGCGAGGGTAAGCGTTTCCATTGTACTCTCTTGGTAATGAGCATGAATTTTCCAAATTGGGGGGCAATCGGCATGGGCACAGACTTTTTTCCGATTCAAGACTGGGATTATGTTGAATTTTATGTAGGGAATGCCAAACAGGCGATGCACTATTTTACGAAGGCATTCGGCTTTGAAGCGTTCGCCTACTCAGGTCTGGAAACAGGCAGCCGCGACAAAGTGTCCTACGTGTTGAAGCAGAATCATATTACGTTTGTGATCAGCGGCTCGCTCGTACCAGATGGTCCGATCGCCGAGTTCGTCAAAAAGCACGGTGACGGTGTGAAGGATATCGCGCTGCGTGTTGACGACTGTGAGCAGGCATTCCGTGAAGCGGTTGCGCGCGGTGCTATTCCGGTGATGGAACCGACAGAGTATTCCGATGAGCATGGCACGGTAAAAAAAGCAGCCATCTCCACCTACGGCGACAACATTCATTCCTTTATTGAACGAAAACAGTACAACGGCGTGTTTTTCCCCGGATTCCAACCGTACCAATCTCCGATCAAGACAGAGTCGACCGGTCTGATCGGGATTGACCATATGGTTGGAAACGTAGAAGTCATGGACGAGTGGGTGTCCTACTATGAAAAGGTGATGGGCTTCACCGCTGTGCAAAATTTCAGCGAAGACGACATTTCCACCGAATACTCCGCGCTGATGTCGAAGGTGATGCAAAGCGGTACGGGACGCATCAAATTCCCGATCAACGAGCCGGCTGAAGGCCGCCGCAAATCGCAGATTCAGGAGTTTCTTGATTTTTACCGCGGGCCAGGTGTCCAGCACATCGCCTTGTTGACCAATGACATTGTGGCGACAGTTGCCAAGCTGCGCGAGAATGGCATTGACTTCCTGCATGTGCCGGATACGTACTACGAGGATCTGAAGGAGCGCGTTGGCACCATCGATGAGGACATTGAGACGCTGCGCGGCTTGCGGGTGCTTGTTGACCGCGATGATGAAGGCTATCTGCTGCAATTGTTCAGCAAGCCGATTGTGGACCGTCCGACCTTGTTTTTCGAAATCATCCAGCGAAAAGGAGCTCGCGGCTTCGGGAACGGCAATTTCAAGGCACTGTTCGAATCGCTTGAGCGTGAGCAAGAGCTGCGCGGAAACCTGTAATTACAAATCGTCCAGCGTTGATCTTTTCAAAAGAGCCGTCTTCCTTGAGAAGCGGCTTTTTTTGCATGCTGATCCTTGCCCATGAAAGAGTATCCCACCTATAATGATGGGGAAGATCACCATATGAAAGATGAAAGAGGGAAGATGAGAAAATGAAAAAAATGGCGTATCTGCTCCTTGCAGGCATCGTCTGTCTGTCCGTTGCAGGCTGTTCCGGCGAAAAAGAAAAACCAGCTGCGGTCGTTGTTGACCCGAATGCGAAGGTGCTGAAACTGGTAGCGAAAAACTATGCCTTCGACCAGGAGGAATACAAGGTCAAGAAAGGAGAGCCGATTACGCTGCAGCTTGATATTCAGGACGGGGTACACGGCATCTCCATAGAGGGCTTTGATGCCGAGCTTGATTACAAGACGACGGCGGCAACGATCACGCCCGATACGGCAGGAACGTATGCGATCCGCTGCAGCATTCCGTGCGGGACCGGCCATGGATCGATGACCGCGAAGCTTGTTGTGGAAGAGTAGTGTACATAGAGATGAACTGCATCCTTATTGTTAGACACCACTAACAATAAGGATGCAGTTTTTTTATGGCCAAGTGTCTAACTTTTGGGGGTCAATTCACCTGTAGGTTCGTTTTATTATCGTTGTTTTTTGAAGATGACTTGCGGATACATAAATCCTTTCATGACGATTCGATCAGGATCATTCTGTACAGTGTAGATGAGCATGCCGTCAACCGTTTGGCCAATCCATGGACCAACTTGAACCTCACGGGAATCTGTGAACGGTTCGGAGCGATACGTGACACCATTATACCGTAATGTATGGAGGGCATAGTCCGTTCCATTTCGCGTAATGGTCACGACGTTCTCCTCAAGGATATAGACAGGCACGAAAAAATGGGCATAGAGTGCGTCTGATAACGGGTAGGCAAGAAGGAAGAGAAGAAGGATGAGGATCGCCCGCACATGTGTTTTTTTCACTTTCGCCAGTTTCCCCCTCCATTATTTCTTCATGATTTTGTGATACCATAGAAAAATCTACCTGACAAGGAAATGAGGGAAACGGATGGCCGAGATGATTCTCATCGTCGATGATGAGCCGAAAATCGGCGAAATTCTTTCGTCCTATCTGCAAGCAGACGGCTATCATGTCCTGCTGTCCGGAAGCGGCAAAGATGCGCTGGAGAAAGCAGCGGAATACCCGCTCGGACTCATTGTCCTGGATCTGATGCTACCGGATGTAAGCGGTGAGGAGGTATGCCGCCAAATCCGCAAAACATCCCGCGTGCCGATCCTGATGCTGACAGCCAAAAGTGCGGAAGCCGACCGGATCAACGGTCTGGCCATCGGGGCGGACGATTATCTCGTCAAGCCGTTCAGCCCGCGTGAGCTTGTTGCTCGCGTACGTGCCATCCTCCGGCGTAGCGGTGGCTATGAGACGCTGAGCGACTTTGTGGAGATCGGGGAGCTGACCATTTCCCATGACCGCAAAACGGTCAGCAAAGCGGGAAAGCCGATTGAGTTGACTCCCAACGAATTCCGCTTGCTAGTCACGCTTGCCCGTCATCCCGGACGAATCTGGACGCGCGAAGAGCTGGTGACGGAGGTGCTTGGCATCGATTTTACTGGCAGCGACCGGACAATTGATACCCATATCAAAAATTTGCGTCAAAAAATCGAGAACGAGCCAAAGCAGCCTGTTTATATCGTCACAGTCTATGGGCACGGCTACCGCTTGGAGAATCCGGATAAGGCAAGGGGTTAGCACGCATGCACAAAATATGGATGAAGCTCGCCGCCGTCATGCTGGCTGTCAGCTTGGGCGGTATCGTATTGTCCACCGTGTTTTCCATCAAAGAGATGAACGACAACTTCTCCTACTATTTGCACGACATCAGCCGGGAGCATAATCAAGAAATCGTAAGGCTGCTTGCAGCCAATTACGAACAGTACCGTGTGTGGGATGAACACTCATTTGTAATGCTGGAGGATATCGCCACGGTTCTCGACTTGCACATACTGCTGTATGATGACAAGCAGACACAGCTCGGTGATTTTCAGGATGGCGCAAAAAAAATGGAGCATCCGTTTGACCCGGCTGACTTGCTTCCGATCCGTTCGGTCACCTCTGCCGTCGGCTATGTTGCCATCTTTCACAACGACCTGACGGAAACCCAGGCGCTGGCGAAGCATTTCCGTTCCGCCCATACCTCAGCGCTTGTCTGGACGATGCTGTTCGTCTCACTCGTCGTCGGGGTAATCGGCATCCTGCTGGCGCGATTGATCGTCAAGCCGGTGGAGCGGATGCGCTCGGCCTCGCTGCTTGCAGCGGAGGGAGATTTGAGCGTGCGGGTGCCGCTTCCAGCAGGGGAGGACGAGCTGACCGAGCTGGTGCGTTCCTTCAACCAGCTTGTAGCTACGCTGGAGCGGCAGGAGCAGTTGCGCAAGCAGTTCACCTCCGATATCGCCCACGAATTGCGGACACCGCTCAATACCGTCCTGGCACAGGTCGAAGGAATGATCGACGGGGTGTGGAAGGCAACCCCGGAGCATCTCGAATCAACCCGCTCTGAGGTGTTGCGTTTAAGTCAGCTTGTGCGCGATTTGGATCAGGTGATTCAGCATGAGCTGGGGACAGAACGGATGACGTTTGCGCCGACCGATCTGAGCGAACTCGTACAGGAAGTGTGTGATTCGATGAGCGCGCTTTTTGCCAAGTCGGACATATCCTTGATCCTGCAGAGCGAACCGTCCATTCGGGTACTTGGTGACCGGCACAAAATCGCCCAGGTCGTTATCAACCTGCTCGCCAATTCACGAAAGCATACCAAGTCGGGAGGAACGGTCACGGTTACGCTCGGTAAACACCCTGGGCACATTCAGCTGACCGTTGCGGACACCGGCACGGGGATCGCCAAGGATGATCTGCCCTTTGTGTTTGAACGATTTTTCCGTGGGGACCGTTCCCGGCAACGTGAAACAGGCTCCTCAGGTTTGGGGCTGACGATTGCAAAGGGTATTGTGGAGGCACATCGGGGAACCATTTCGATCCAAAGTGAAGCGGGGCATGGAACGGTTGTTAGCGTATCATTTCCCGAACCGTAACGAGGTACCAATGTATGGAGGACAAACATGATAGACTCGATGAAACAGGATTCACAGACAGCGGTCGTCGTACTGCATGAGATATACGGCCGAAATGCACACATCAAAGGTGTATGTGAACAGCTTGCCCAGAAAGGGCTGGATGTGTATTGCCCGGATCTGATAGGCAAAAAAGAGGCATTTCCGTACGAAGCGGAGGCAGAAGCGTATCAGCATTTCATGCAGCAGGTGGGCTTTGACCAAGGCTTGGCAAAGGCAACCGACCTGCTCAAGGACATTCGCCCACACTATCAGCAGGTGATCGTTGTCGGCTACAGTGTCGGGGCCACGATCGCATGGCGCTGCAGCGAAAGAAAAGGGCTGTGTGATGGAGTGATCGGCTTTTACGGCTCCCGCATTCGCCAGTATCCGGAGCTGCTGCCCGCTTGTCCCGTGCTGCTTCTAATGCCGCGTGAGGAACCAGCATTTGATCTCAACAGTCTGATCGACACGCTTTCCCAAACCGCCAGCGTGCAGATCGTCAGGCTGGGAGGTCTGCACGGCTGTTGCGATCCGTACTCGGCTCACTTTGACGAACAGTCGTTTCAGCTGGCAAAGAAGGAAATGGAAGGTTTCCTGTTCCTGCACAAAAACATCCTGATTGAGCCGTAATGGCCCGACCAGGATGTTTTGGGATTTCTGGTATTACTTGACCTTCACCGTGAGCGTTACGGTTTTGTTTTCATACATGAATCGGAGCTTGGCGGTTCCGGCTGCCTTTGGCGCAAGCGTGATCACATCGCCTTTCACACTTACGGCAACCGCTTTTTTGTTGCTGTTGCTTTTCAGTTTTACGCTCCCCGAGACGTTTGCGCTGGATTTGTCGGTGTAGGTCGCCCTTGCAAGGATCACGCGTGTGGCGCCTCCCGCGTCAAGTGTAATCGTCGAAAGCTTCTTTTTGTCTTGCTCATCGCGAATCTCCAGCTTACTCAGTTCTTTCGCGGCATCGACGGTGAATGCCTTGATCGTCACATTGGAGTTGGAGAAGGAGGGAATGGTGGTCAAATCCGTCCAGTTCGAACCGTTTGAGCTGACGAAGCTTTGGAGCGCATCGGCACGAGCCTTGCTAGAAAACGCTTTAATCGGACTTTCCAGCGCAATCGGATATGCGCTTTCCGGCACCGTCATCTTGACCACGACCGCAAAGGAACTGCCGGCAGCCAGTTGGATCGGTTCCTTCAGTTGAACGGTATGGTAGCCCATGTAATCTTCCTTCCCGCTCGTCTTGCCAGCCAGTTGGCCAGAGAGCGGGCCTTTTATCGGATTCACATCGGTGTATACCTTCACCTCATACTGTGCATCATGGCCGGTCGTATAGAAGCTGATCGCCTTGAGCTGCTCGTTTGCGCCGGGTGTAAAGAGATTGGCGAACCAGGCTGTATCCGACCCTGCACTTGTCCCAAGACTTTCCGTCCAGCCCAACTCATCATACTGATAAATGTGTGAGGTGGTGTCGGCTGACTCCGGTTTGGGGAAGGCAGTGAATTCCTGCATGGTCCTATCATAGTATGAGATGTAGAAAAATCCGTCGTCACCCCATTTGGTACCCCAGCTGTTTTTGGCCAGGAAGGCACCATTACCCTTGGGCTTGTTCGCAAAGTTGTTTTTGTCGTAATCGTCATCCCAGCCGATCAAGGTAACGGCATGATTGGAATCCTTTGTTCCGGGATAATAGTATGCATGTGTCTGATTGGCAAAATAGCGGTCATCATAGGCAAACCCCATGTAAAGTCCGCCGTACTTCATGATGCTCTCCTTAATGGCCGCATTGTCGAGCGGATTTTGGCGCTCAGGCAGGTACAGCACGTCCTGAATATGCTTCTGGACAGGGAGTCCAGTCCGCTTCCTGTCGACCTTGTCCCGATACGGGTCATCCGCTTCAAGCACGGGCCCCGTCCAGCGAGCGAGATTGGCGGTAGAGATGGATACATTGCCTCCATCGCAGGCGCTCCAGTCGAAACCATGATTGTTCCGCAGGTTGTTTTCGGAAAAATCCCACGTTTCCTCAGGGAGAAGCGAAGATTCCACCGGGCCGAGCGTGGCGAACGTCCAGCACGCCCCGCAGCTGCCCTGATCGCGAACCGGCGTGACACGTCCGAGTGTGCGCAAATCATATGTGGAAGGCAGAGCGGCATGGGTGGAGCGCAGATTTTTTCGCGGCAGCGTCACTTCGATCGGACCGGGACGATAGCCGAGTGCATGTCCATCCGGCGTAAGCGAGCGTAGGGTCCGTTTGGCTTGGTGCTGCTCAAAGGCAGGGTTCAAAGGCGCACGCTCAAATTGCTCTTTGCTTTGGGCGTACGCCCCCGGAAGCGATGTGATGACGACACTAGCTGCGAGAGCAAGCGATAGGATGGGGCGGGAGATTGCGGTCATGGTGAATCCTCCTATTCGTTCTCTTTTTCTATACTTTACCAGTCGAGCAAAAAGATCAACAAGCCTAAACTTTACGGCAATCGTCGAGAATGCCGATCTGAATTCAAAGCTCCTCATTTGCTGTTTCCCCCAGCAAAAGTATGTTAAACTTTAAAAAAAGCGATGGCGTAGGTGGCGATACAATTGCAATCGGTTCAAGTAGACTTGATCATCCAGACGGCGCAGGAGGGGGCACGGGCTGCAGGAGAGCTGAGCCTGGCCCGCATGACGCAGCCGTATGAAGTAGAGTATAA
>JBLNEJ010000305.1:0-4578 GCA_050262535.1 Clostridia bacterium | reverse complement strand
TGAAGCGAAGAAAATTTTGGCCAAAGAAGGCTTCGATCCTGCGTACGGTGCGCGTCCATTGCGTCGGGCGATCACCCGCAACATCGAGGACCGCCTCTCCGAAGAGTTGCTGAAAGGTACGATCAGCAAAGGAGATACGGTAAATATTGATGCCGAGGACGGCAAGCTGACCGTCAAACGACTGGAGACCAGCCATAACCGTTAATGACAACGAGGGATATCTTCCTGAGGGAAGATGCCCCTCGTTTTTCGTTTTTGTCCAAGACTTGTGGTACGATCAGCAGGAGAACCCGGTCATGTACCGAATACAAAAGAACCATTTCCCAAAAAGTAGGAGTTGCACAATATGTCGAAATTCAAGACGAAATATGCCTGCCAGGCATGCGGATATGAAAGCCCCAAATGGATGGGCAAATGCCCAGGCTGCAATAGCTGGAATACAATGGTAGAAGAAATCGCAACGAAATCAGCGCCCAATCGTAATACTATTGGGAGCAGTGTGAAGCAGGCGGCGCAGCCGCTCACACAAATTGCCAGCGATGAAGAGCCGCGGCTCGATACGACGATCGGTGAGTTGAACCGTGTGCTGGGGGGAGGTCTCGTCCCCGGCTCACTTGTTTTGGTCGGCGGTGATCCGGGTATTGGCAAATCGACCTTGCTTTTGCAAACGTCATTTGCGCTTGCCCAGCAAGGACACAAGGTTTTGTACGCGTCGGGCGAGGAATCGGTAAAACAGATCAAGCTGCGTGCTGATCGTCTGGATGGGGAAACGCCGCCGCTCTATGTTGTGGCAGAAAACGACCTTGAACTGATCGAGGAACAGATCAATGCGGTTGACCCGGCCGTACTGATCATCGACTCGATTCAGACAGTGTTTCATCCGGCCATTCAGTCTGCTGCAGGCAGCGTCGCACAGGTGCGTGAAACAACGGCCCAGCTAATGAGAATCGCAAAAGGAAAAGGGATTGCCACCTTTATTGTCGGCCACGTGACGAAAGAAGGCGCCATTGCCGGTCCGCGCATGCTGGAGCATATGGTGGATGCGGTGCTGTATTTTGAGGGAGAGCGGCACAATACGTTTCGCATTTTGCGCGCCGTGAAAAACCGCTTTGGGTCTACGAACGAAATCGGCATTTTCGAAATGAAAGACCGGGGACTAGCGGAAGTGGCCAATCCTTCCGAACTGTTTTTGGCAGAACGGCCGATGGGGGTCGCCGGATCAACGGTTGTCGCCAGCATGGAGGGAACGCGCCCCGTGCTTGTGGAATTGCAAGCGCTGGTGGCGCCAACCGGGTTTGTCACGCCGCGGAGGATGGCAACAGGCGTGGATCATCAGCGTGTGGCCATGATTATGGCAGTGCTGGAAAAACGAATTGGACTCATGCTCCAAAACCAAGACGCATATGTAAATGTAGCAGGGGGTGTGCGTCTGGATGAACCGGCGATTGATTTGTCGATTGCAGTCAGCATCGCAAGCAGCTTCCGCGATCATCCAACCAATCCCCATGATGTCGTCATAGGTGAAATCGGGTTGACAGGGGAAGTGCGGGCCGTTTCCCGTATCGAGCAGCGTATTCGGGAGGCAGCGAAGCTAGGTTTCAAGCGAGTGATCATTCCCGAAAAAAACATTCGCGGCTTGGAAACCCCTTCTGATATTCAGGTAATCGGCGTGCGCTCAGTTGAAGATGCTTTGCATGAGGTGCTGGGGGGATAAATCATGCTGGATGCAACGTCCAAACGTGATGGCGGAATCAGTGATGTTTTGCGGTTCGTTGCACCAGGCACAATGTTCCGGGAAGGTCTGGAGAATATTCTCCGCGCAAAGACAGGGGCATTGATTGTCGTTGGCTACGGCCAGGAAATGAAGGGAATCGTGGATGGCGGTTTTTCCATTAACTGCGATTTTACCCCGTCCAATATGTACGAATTGGCTAAAATGGATGGGGCGATCATTATCAGTGAAGATGCCAAGCGCATTCTTTACGCCAATGCCCAATTAATCCCGTCTTCCACCATCATGACGAACGAGACCGGAACGCGTCATCGCACAGCGGAACGGACGGCCAAGCAAACGAACTATTTGGTCGTGGCCATTTCTCAACGCAGAAACGTCATCACGTTGTACAAAGGTAATTATCGTTATGTCCTGAAGGATCTCGGGGTCATTCTGGAAAAGGCGAACCAAGCCATTCATACGCTGGAAAAATACAAAACGGTGCTCGATCAGGCGCTAACCAACCTGAGTGCGCTTGAATTCGAGGAACTGGTGACTGTTCATGAAATTGCGAGTGTGCTGCAACGGATTGAGATGGTATTGCGCATCAAGGCGGAGATCACGAAATACATCAATGAGCTCGGAACTGAGGGGCGCCTGATCAGCATGCAGCTCGAAGAGCTCATGGCCAACATTGACGAAGATGCTCACATGCTCATTCGCGACTATGTTCGGAACAATGAGCTTACACCTGAGCAGGTGTTGAAGGAAATGAAAAAGCTCTCAGCAGACGAGATTCTGGAATCCCAGTCTTTTTTGAAGCTTCTCGGATTTTCGGGTACACTAAACCAATCGGAAGAATCGGTGTCACCAAGAGGTTTTCGTCTATTGAACAAAATCCATCGTCTCCCGATGTCTATCATGCTCAATTTGGTCAATCACTTTCATTTTTTGCCTCGCATTTTGATGGCAACCATCGAGGAATTGGATGAAGTGGAAGGAATTGGAGAAGTTCGAGCCCGCTCCATCAAGGAAGGCTTGCGAAGGATTCAGGAGCAGGTGTTCATTGACAGGCACATATAAGTAAAATAGTATTAGGATGGTCAAGCTTTTTTGGATGACCGATTTGTTACGCCACCATGCAGGAGGTAGCCTATGTTCGTGAAATCATTGCCGAACATGTTAACTGTGGGTAATCTGTTCCTTGGAATACTGGCAATGATCCTGGCTTTTCAGGGGAATCAATATGTAGATTATGCGGCAATTACAGTCATTATCGGGATGTTGTTGGACGGTTTGGATGGACGGGTAGCAAGGATGCTGAACGCCCAAAGTGAATTTGGAAAAGAACTGGACTCTTTATCTGATGTCATTACGTTTGGGGTAGCTCCGGCGTTCATCATGTATGTGGTCGCATTGCAAGAGCTTGGAACATGGGGCATTCTGATGACGGCAGTATTCCCGATCTGCGGTGCATTGCGCTTGGCGCGTTTTAACGTGCAGGCAGGTGTGCCGGGGTACTTCATCGGGCTGCCGATCACAGCAGCAGGCGGTGTGCTGGCAACGCTGGCGCTCTATCACCAAGTTTTCCATATCGGGTTGCTTTCTGTCAGCATGCTGTTGCTGGCATTCTTGATGGTTTCTCAGGTGAAATACCCGAATTTCAAAAAAGTGGGGATTCCGAAAGCTGCATTCTGGATTACACCGATCATTGTGCTCGTTGTAGTGATCGTCGCGATACAGTTCCCGAGCCAATTTCCCAAGATCGTCTTTTTGCCATTGGCGCTTTATGCTTTGTACGGGATAAAAAAAAACGCTGACGTTCTGATCCGTAAGGTGAAGGAGCGGCGAGAGGCCCGTAAAACCAAATCGCTGCCTTTTTAAAAACTCCAAAAAACTAAAAAACTTTAAAAAAAAAAAAACACGGCCGAGGCCGTTTTTTTTTCTGTACAGTTTGAATGCAACCTTTTTTTGTGCTGATTCGTATTACAAATAGCTACGACAAGTTGAATATACCAAGTGTATTCAACCGCTTCACTTCGGTTTCAATGACATCGGTCAAGCTGATGTCCACAATGTTGCACAGGGCTGCGAGGTAAAAGAAATTTTTCCCTAATTCAGCGGTCAACACTTCCTTGCAATGCTCACAGAGGGGACCATCAAAGTGCGTGTCTAGATGGACCTGGTTTTCTTGAAGGCTTTTGTCGGAATCATACGGCTGTTTCCGGGCGCTCACTTCAACGCAACCACATTCGGTAACAGCTTTGGTCAATGCACGATTGACCCGTGCGGTGCTTTCCTGGGTTTTCGACAGTACGTCAAGAACGCTGCGATGGCGGATTAAAAGCTGCGACACCTGATCCTGAAAATCTTCCAGCAAAATCTTTCCCATTATGAATCACCTCTGTAGATAAAGTGGGTAACGACCAAATGACAATCGGAGTGAGCGGCAGATTGTATTTCCAATTAATTGCATATATTATAAGGAGTTGGCTGATACGCTGTCAAAATATTGACTTTAGTTAACTTCATGTGGTAAAATCTTGGGCTATTTGACATAGTAAAAAAATATTTGCTATAGTGAGGGAAAGCCGACATGAAAAGAAATCAAACGATTCTTTCTCGTTTCACAGGGTTTTTCTTACAGGCTTTTAGTCCATATTAATACTAGGAGGTGAAGGCATGTTAAAAAAGGTATTTACCATTCTGTTTGTGGTTGTTGGCGGTGGACTGGGTTATCAATTTGGTCCAGCTTTGTTTGATTTGCTTGACAGCTTATTGAATTTTGGACAGATACAGGGGCAATTGCAATCCTATATTGGGGCGATTGTAGGAGCCGGTTTGTTTTTCCTGGTGGCAAATCT
>JBLNEJ010000304.1:0-6186 GCA_050262535.1 Clostridia bacterium | reverse complement strand
AATAACCGTACCAACAGTAATAGATTCCACGCTGGCACATGGTATCGTATAGGCTCCCGCTGGAACTCCTCCAGCCAATGTTGTCGGAACTGTTATCGTAAAAAAGTCGCATTGTACGGATGTAATCGTTCCAACATAGATATTTCCTCCATTCCCTCGAACCGTTACAGTGCCTTGGTTTTGGAAAAATTGAAGTTGACTGCAAAATGAAATGGAACTCAGAGATGCGGGTGGGCAGCATCGATTGGAACTCTGGCAACCACAGTTGCAATTTTTGTCGCGACCACAATTGCATTGATTGGAATCAAAATTCCTAAAACCCTGTTTGCAGAAGAAACCATCATCAAAAACACCACTGTTGAAAATAGTAGCCATCTAAGGTAACCTCCTCATCTTGACTTTGCAAAAATAGGTTATGTGAAGAACGGTTATCCAGACACGGCTAGCAACTAGAAAATATGAAATAGACTCTTATTTCCACTAATGCAAAAAGCCTAGTAAACCATGTAATACGGGTAAGAAACTCTACAAAAAGAGAAAAGAAACAATTGAGCGATGCTTCGGGGATGCTAAACAGCTCCATGGGTTTCGCTCTTTCCGTTTGCGGGGATTGCGTAACGTGATGGAACAAGCGCTGATGACCACAGCGGTGCAAAACATGAAAAAGATTGCCCTCCCCCTTGCAAAGCAAGGGGGGAGGGCACGGAAAGTTCAAAATGGAAAAGCGTGTCGTGTAAAAATCATTATCACTGCACATCCGATGTTTTGTTATATGGATTCTACATAGACATATCTACAAAGTAAAAGCGTATATTTTTGCATTTGAAGATTTTCGTAAAGTATCTCCAGATTGAAGTCGTTTCAAGCAGTCTACTCATTACCTGTCCTCGTCATTCCCTTGCAATTGCTTCAGCAGCCGCTTGGCTTCATGCCTGTCAGCTACCTGCAGCTTGCTCAGAATGGTAGACACATTGTTTGCCACTGTTTTTGCACTGATATGCAAGCGTGCCGCGATTTGCTGGTTCGTGTCACCTTCTGCGATCCACCAGAGTATTTCCGCCTCCCGTTTCGTAAGCTCGGCAAGTGCCGGATGCTTCGCCGACTTCACCTCTCCTGTAGGAGGTGCCGAAAAATAGTTGATCATCCGCTCGGCAATATCTGAACCGAAGACGGCCCCGCCGCTGCCTACCATTCGAATCGACTGCAGCAGCTCGTCTTCGTCCGCGTCCTTCAGGACATAACCTTTGGCTCCGGCCCGCATGGCGGTAAACACGGATTGATCGTCCCGGAACATCGTCAGAATGAGTATCTCCATTTTGGGAAACCGTTCCTTGAGCAGCCGCGTCGTCTCGATGCCGTTCATGCCGGGCATGCGAATATCCATCAAAACCAGATCCGGCTGCAATGTCTCCGCCAGCGCCAGCGCATCGTCACCGTTCGAAGCCTCTCCCACGACCACAAGGTCACTGGTCGTGTTCAGCAAATTTCGGACACCGCTGCGAAACAACGGGTGGTCTTCCACAATCAATATTTTCATCGGAATCCGCATCTCCTTTCTTATAAGGGGAAAACAGCTGCAATTCGCGTCCCGCCGCCTTCCAACCGCTCCACTGTACATTGGCCGCCCAACTCAGCGGCCCGTTCCCTAATCGAGATGAGGCCGATGCCGTCCTTGGCGCCGGGCAGGGGGGGACGCGCTTGAATCCCGCTACCGTTATCGATAATTTCCGCGACAAGCTGCCCCGAGGAGGATACTTCCAGCCGAACCGTACATATCGTCGCTTTCGCATGCTTGACTACATTGACGAGCGATTCCGTGATGATCCGGTAAACGGCGACTTCAACTGCCGCTGGCATAACCGGCAGTAGGGTCGGTGCATGCAGCCGAATGTGGAGTGCCTCTGTTCCCTGCTCGCCTGCCAGCAGCTGTGCAGGCTTGGAGAGCGTCTCAATCCGTTCCTGAATGGCACCGATCAGCCCCAGTTCGTCCAGTGAAGGCGGGCGCAAATCGTGTACAAGCGTACGGATTTCATCTACCGTGGAGCGAATCTCTTTGCGCAGATCGGACAGCATTTCAATTGCGACGGCAGGTTCTTTTTCCATGTATTTCTGCGCGGTTGCGGCGTTTAATGCAAGCGCAGCGAGTCTCGGAGCGAGATCGTCATGCAGATTTTTGCGAATGCTCCGGCGTTCCTCTTCTCGGGCAAGCACGAGCTTCTCGCGCGATTCCTGCAAATCCTCTGCAAGAAGCTTCATGCCAAGCGTCATGTTCACATTTTCCACAATCGGTCCCGCTTGCCGCAACAGCACATCCAGAAGCAGGCCGTCCTCGGAGGAAAAGGCTTCCCCGGGCGAGCGACTTGCGAGATGAAGCGTTCCAAGCTCCTGACCGCGATGGATGATAGGGTAGGCGTGAAGCTCCGAAACGGGCTCCCCGACCGAAGCGACCAGCGTGTCTTGACTGCCTACACCAATGGAGATCCCGACATAAGGAAGCCGCAAAGCCTCTTTAACCGTTCGGGCCATGGCGGCAAGCGTTTCCTCCGGGGCCTGCGATTGAATCAGTTGGTTTCCGAGCTCCAGCAAGATAGAATACGGGTCGTCATGACGTCCCTTCAACAGCCGGTTGATCTGTCGCTGCAGCCATTCCTTGAGCGGAGCAAACACGATGGCCACTCCGGCAGTAGCGATGAGGGAGACGATGAAATTTCCTTCCGTTTGAAACAAACGGCTTAAATAAAGCACGGTCAGTGTGTACAACAACACGACACAGATGGATAAGGCGAAGTAAACGAGCGTCCTGTTGACGATCGGGTCGATATCCCAGAGCCTTCGCCGCAATACCGCCATCGTCAACGAAACAGGGATTGCCAGCAAGGTGGCATGCAGGGCGAGATTCAAATAGACGAACGTCATGGCAGAGCCGTCGTTGAACTGGGGATCAAACAGCATGCTGATGACGACAAAACCAACGAGCCCGACCGTCCCTCCATATACGACCCATTTGGTCTGCTGCCGTTGCAAGGGCGGGGACAGTCTGCGATACCGGTATAGTTGTGAAAACAGAAGAATGAACGTTGACCCGGCATACCAGCAGATCTGGAGGTACTCGGAAAGATGCAACTGTCTCCACATATCCCCGCCATAGGCAAGGTTGATGACGTTCACCACGACAAACAGGATGAAAAAATACCGCGACCAGCTCGGAACGAAACGACCATCCGGAAACAGGAAGAAAAACAACGCCAATGAAATCCAGCCAATGACCGAGACGAACATAAACCACTGATGAGCAAACCCGGTATCACCGGAAGCAACGACGGTCAACGATGGGAATGATGTGCCGAAGGCAACCAAAACGAGCACCGTCAACATCCCCATCGGCTCCCGGAATCCTTTCCAGGCCAAAATCGCTGCGGCGATGTAGAATCCAAACGTAAAACAGCAATCGATCAAGATCAGGAGCAGGGCCAAAGACTTCAGTGACAGCCCGTTATCCGGCAGCGGCATCGCCGGAACGGAGTTGCCACACCCGTCCGAAATGCAGACGGTCACAAGCTTCGTGTAATAATCCGGGATGCTTCCGATATACAACGCCATCGTAATCAGGCAAAAGGCAATGACAGCCAGTCGCAAAACTGCTTTCGCCCCATCTGGCGGTCGTCCGCCGTGCTGATTGGGGTGTTTCATTTGTACTCCTTCTACCTTCATACCTATTCGATCCTCTCTATAGGGAGCGTATCTTTTGGGGCTATGTCCCGATTATAGCGTCCTATCCCCTACAATGAATACGCGTTTTGCCAACTTTCCCGATTGTATTCCCTCTTTTCCCGAACATCCCGGATTTCCCGGATACGGCACTTCAACGTTCCTGTAAAAAAAAGGTATACCCTACCCTGTCGCCTGTGATTTCCCGCCTTTTATGATTAGTGACAGAAAGTAACGAACTGATAGATGGAGGTTGAACGGATTTGAATGAAAAGCAAGTCGTCAAATGGCTAGGCATGATCTGTTTATTGGCGGGCATTACGCGAATGGGGATGACCCCTACGTCAATCATTTGGGGTACGGACAGCCCGCAAGAATTGACGTTTGGTTTTATCGCGTGCGTGCTCATGTCGGTGAGTACGATCGTCACGTATATGGTGCAGTCGCGTGAAACCGGAGTGACGGGGTTTGTTTCGACGCTTGCCATTATCGTCGGCAATATCATTACGACAGCAATGGTGTGGTACACGTTTGTCTCAGGGAACTCGCAGAATCCGGATACCCTGTTGGTTACGATATCCCGCATGTTTAACATGGTCGGGTTTTTGGGAGGAACACTTGTCTTTACGATCGTTAGCTTTCGGGCAAACGTGTTCCCGCGCTGGGTTTCCGTCTTGCTGGCACTGGTGCTGGTATCAATGTTTCTGCCTGTCGAGGACAACAAATACTTCGCGTTCTTCTGGGGACTCGCGTATGTGGGAATGGGGTATTGCATATTCACGGGTAAGCTGCGCAACCAGTCCAGTAACACGCAACTGGAAACCGTATCGAAGTAACCAAAACACAACGATTATCTACACACTGGGAATGCCTCTCACACGGGCATTCCCTTTGCATGGTTGTACGACTGAATAGAAAACCTTCTTT
Source organism: Clostridia bacterium (assembly GCA_050262535.1). Lineage (GTDB taxonomy): Bacteria > Bacillota > Bacilli > Brevibacillales > Brevibacillaceae > Brevibacillus_D. The sequence goes on along the minus strand of JBLNEJ010000304.1, from coordinate 1,551 downwards.
CTATAGATACTGAGCAAAAATCCTTTCAGTTCCGGCTGCTAGGGCATTCTACTTTCTATTTTAAGGGTATCCATCGCTCATTTGCCATGCGCGAATGTGGACGGATTCGTAGCAGGGCTTGCGGTTGCGAATGGTTGTTTGGACGAGGAAAGGGGAGAAAAGCATGGGCACAGCCACCATGGATCGTTTTGAAATTCACGTAGACGGGCAGACGGTCACCATTACCCATCCGGAAAAGCTGATGTGGCCGCAAAAAGGCATACGCAAGGTTGATTATTTGCAGTACCTTGGCACAGTTGCTCCTTACATGCTGCCGTTTCTGGTAGATCGGGCATTGACCGTGATTCGCTACCCTGACGGTGTCGGAAAGAAGTCGTTTTATCAAAAAAACGTGCCAGCCCATGCACCCGAGTATGTCCAGACAGCGATGCACGATGGAAATGAGCATGTCGTCTGCTCCAATCAGGCGACGCTGCTGTGGCTTGGCAACCAGGGAGCGGTCGAGCTTCATGTGCCGTTTAATCCAGTGCAGCAGGAGCGGCCGAGCGAAATCGTGTTTGACTTTGATCCGCCGTCACGTGAAGAGTTCCTGCTTTCCGTCGAGGCGGTGCTGATCGTCAAGGAGCTGCTCGACAAGCTTGGCGTGATCAGCTTCGTCAAAACGTCCGGCAACAAAGGTCTGCAAATCTACATTCCGTTGCCGGACGGTCGCTACGGCTATGAGCAGACACGGGTGTTTACCGAGTTTTTTGCCCACTACCTGGTGGCAAAGGAGCCGAAATGGTTCACCATCGAGCGGTTCAAGGCGAAACGCGGCAATCGGCTCTACGTCGATTATGTCCAGCATGCCAGGGGCAAGACGATTATTGCCCCGTATTCCTTGCGGGGAAACGAGGAGGCACTGGTGGCCGCTCCGCTTTACTGGCATGAGGTAAACCGTTCGTTATCCCCGACCCATTTTCCCCTTGAGCAAATCTACAAGCGGTTGGAAAAGGGAGCATGTCCGTTTGCGAACTATCAGGAAAGCAAGCAAAAACAAAAGCTGGAGCCGGTATTGGCCTGGATCGAATCGGCGAATCGGACTTGATTTATGTCTCTGCGCGAAAATTTTTGCCGATCGGGGTACCCAATCCGAAGTAATGGCGGAAGTTGTAGATGAGTGGGCTCCACCGCTGCGGGTCGATATGGTGTTCTCCCGCGATAATGGCTTCATGGGCGTGGACATGCAAAGCTTTCGTCTCCACAATGCAGAAGCCAGACTGTGGATCGGAAGCGGTGTGAATCAGCTCTGCGGTTGCCTCGATTTGCAAGGGACATTCGTAGATGCGAACGGGCTTGACCGTGAGTGAGGGGACAGGTGTCAGTCCCGCTGCTGCAAACTTGTTTTTCTCAAACCGATACCCCATTGCCTGCTTGTATGCGGGAATGGGGTCTTTTCCTGTCAAGGGGGCAAGTCGCTCCACCTGTTCTGCCTGATGGGGACCGGGGAGGTTGATGACACATTCCGGGTTGCGTTGCAGGTTTTCCAACGCCTTGCTGCCTGTACCAATC
>JBLNEJ010000303.1:0-3717 GCA_050262535.1 Clostridia bacterium | reverse complement strand
TCAATCCGGTAATGCCTGCTTGGGCCAATGCCAGCAGTTCCTGCAGTTGATTGGCGTCAAACGGAGCTTCCTCGCCGGTCCCTTGCAGCTCTACGTATTTGCCGGCCCCTGTCATGACTACGTTCATGTCGACAATCGCTGTCGAATCTTCCTTGTAGTTCAGATCAAGCATGGCATTTCCTTCAATAATCCCAACCGAGGTCGCAGCCAGATAGTCCGTGATCGGCAGCTTTTTCCACGTCCCGTTTTGCACCAGCTTTGACATCGCGTCAACCATCGCCACAAATGCGCCCGTGATCGACGCCGTGCGCGTGCCGCCGTCAGCCTGAATGACATCACAGTCGAGCCAGATCGTCCGCTCGCCCATCGCCTCCAGCGAGACGACCGAACGCAGCGCCCGCCCGATCAGCCGTTGAATCTCCATCGTTCGGCCACTCAGCTTGCCTTTTGCAGATTCACGTGCATTTCGTGTCTCGGTCGCGCGCGGCAGCATCGAATATTCCGCGGTAATCCAGCCTTTTCCGCCGTTTCGCATAAAGGGAGGAACGCGATCTTCAAGCGAGGCTGTACAAATGACTTTGGTATCGCCCACTTCAATTAAGCAAGAGCCTTCTGCATGTTTGATGTAATTGCGTGTGATTGTAACGGGACGCAATTGGTCGTTGACACGTCCGTCAATTCTCATGGAATGTTCCCCCTATTTGTTTCCTGTTTCATGGTCTTGCTCCCGCTCATTATACCAGAGCGTGAAGACGTTCTCCACTTTCGCCCCTGATGGGACGCAAGCACTGACAGAAAAATCCACGCCAGAGTCTGCCGGCGTGGTGAAAAGGTCATATCTTCACTGCTTTTAGAAGAGGGTTGCATTGATTTCGCGGGGGCGGACCACCGGCTTGCTGAAATCAAGCTCTCCGGCGCGTGCAAGTGGTTTTCCTTCCACCTTGATCTGCACCTGCTGGTTGCCCGTGCTCTCCGCCACAGACAGCACCAGTGCTTGCAGTGCTTCCGGATTCGCTTCCTTGCCCTTGTCATAGGAGAGCGCTTCCTCGCTCAAGTTCACGACAACGGTGCCGTTTTTTTGCTCCACTCCCAGCACGCGGGTTGTGCTCAGCAATGAATTGAACAGCGGCGAACCTTCCCGTGGTCCCTTGATAAACTCCTCTACAACCGCCTTGGCTTTGTCCTCGGTTTGTGGAATCAACCTCGTAACGGGTACATAATAGGTGAGTTTCTCGTTTAACTGGGCCTGAAAGTAGATCGTTACGGGTGTGCTTCGCCCGGGAATCGTTCCTTCGGCCAGCTCCAGATTGACGCCGTTGCTGCGCTGGAGCATGGAAATCGGCGTTTTGTCCACTGGCATTTCGGTCAGCGGTGTGCCATTGACCCAGATGGTGACATTTTTGATGTTGCCAAACTCGGTCAAGGAACGCGTCACGGCATCGACGATTTTTTGCTCATCGCGTGGATCGTATTTGGTGAATTCCTTGGAAAAGTCTACTGTAGCCGTTCCCTCTTTGATTGACATGCCGAGAACCTTCGTTCCTTCCGGCAGAATCGCGTGAAAGCCCTGTGGCAGCAGCTGTTGAACAGGACCGCCCTTCACCATGTACGCAAGAACCTGCTTGGCTGGTCCTTCCTCCTTGGGCAAGGACAGCATGACTGGCACGACAAAGCCGTTTGCATCCAGCAAATAGACCGTGTAGTGAGCAGTCGTCTGTACCGTTGCTTCGCCACTTGCCGGAATCTCCGGCACCGGCTGCAGTCCGCCGGGCGGCGTTATCACATTCGGGTCGAACTCGACGGCCGTCTGCTGAGGCGGGTCGATTTTGCTCGTTTCTTCAGACGGTCCGAACAAGCCGCATCCCGAAAGAAGAATGGCACTTACTCCGACTACTGCCGTCACCTTTTTCATTCTCCCGCTTCCCATCATGTGTAACCTCCTCGCAACACTTTGTACTACCATGTATACGAGCTTCCATGAGGTTTATGCGTGATTGTCCGAAAAGAGGGACGACACTGATTTGTTACTCAGGCACGTATGTTTCGACATGCAGCTTCATATTGAGCCACTGCCCGCCAATGGATTGAAAAACATCGGGATCACCGCTCGTAAAAAAGCGATGCTCGACTGTCTCCCCGGATACCGGAGAAGCGTGCAAATCGTGAAGCGTTAACAGATCATTGAGCTCGCGAGCTGTCTCTTCACCAGAATTAATCAACGTAATATCATTGCCTAGCGCATCCTGAATCAATGGAGCCAAGAGCGGATAATGGGTGCATCCGAGGATCAGCGTATCGATTCCCTCTTGCTTGAGCGGCTGCAGCGTTTCTGCAACGACTGCTGACGCTTCCGCAGTTTCCAGCAGCTGTTTTTCAACCAGCGGCACAAATGCAGGGCATGCCAAGCTGGTGACGGACAGCTCCGGATTGATGCGACGCAATGCGCGAACGTACGCTTGCGTGCGGACGGTTGTTTCCGTACCGATGATTCCGACTTTGCCGCTGCGGGTTCCCTTGATCGCAGCCCTCGCCCCGGGTTCAATGACACCGATGATCGGCAATTCACTCCGGTCGCACAATTCCTCCAACACGACGGCTGCGGCCGTATTGCACGCAACGACCAACGCCTTAATGGAAAAACGCTCCAGAAAACGGATCATTTGATACGTAAACAAACGGATTTCATCAGCGGAACGGGAGCCGTACGGGCATCTCGCATTATCTCCGACATACACCAGCTTCTCATTCGGAAGCTGCCGCATAATCTCGCGGGCAACCGTAAGTCCGCCCACTCCTGAATCAATGATGCCGATCGCCTGCTGTCTATTCATGCATCGTTGCTCCTTTTTTTCACATCTCTTTACCACCATATGCCGCCGCCCGAATCTCGGGAACATAGGCACTCGTACGGTAAGGAGCCATCTTAAAAGCAAAGAAAGGGAGGCGGATGCTGTATCCGACTCTCCCTGTGGGCTGCTTGAGACTGAGTGTGCATTCTATCATTTAAAAAATAAGCCAAACATCCGCTCTCGTCAAGACCAAAACGAAGAACGTTAGTGATACAAGCCATCCGTATACATCGTTGTGAGCGTGTGGGCTATTTCCTCCAGACTTGCCGGATGCTCATTGCGAACGATCTCCCACTGATACATTTCGTTGGAATAAAACCAACTGCGCGCAACGAGCTCCGCCCTCAGATCTTTGCGGGCCAGCCCGTGCTGCTGCGAATAGTGAATGTCGCGGGTGATGCCTTCAATGAATTTGTGCTGGATTTCTCCCCACTTGGTTCGAATGGCTTCAGACAAGCCCATTGCCTCGGCGAACACCTGCATCATGAGACGCTCGGATTCGGCAAGCCGCAAAAAGTTCAGCACTTGGCTGTATATAATGTCTTTTGCTTCTTCTTTTGATTTGGGAAAAAACGGAGTCTCGGCAATCGTAAAGAACTTCGCCATGACATCTTCGATCAGCACGATCAACAAGTCGTCTTTCCCCGTGAAATGAACATATGCTGTACCGTATCCGGTTTTGGCCAATTTGATCACTTGAGAAATCGTCGCTTTGCTGAAGCCTTCCTTGAGAAAAATGACTCGCGCTGCTTCCAGTAGCTTGTGGCGCGTTTGGATGGACCGCAGATGCCGCCCGTCTACCCAGTCGTCTTTCGAGTTCTGCACGTGGCTTCTCCCCTTCCATCTCATTAGAATACACCCTGTGCAA
>JBLNEJ010000302.1:0-4583 GCA_050262535.1 Clostridia bacterium | reverse complement strand
CAGAAACACGGAAATCTTGTTTCTTAAGACCTATCGTAGCCCCTCTCAGGTTGAAATGAACCGTCCAGTTCTATAAAATTATGACCAGCCACTCCAGTGTGTAAGGAAGTGAATGTTACCTATGGCTTGGAAGCCCGAACGCGAAAGTCACAAGCCTGTTTATAAACAGATCGCCCATTATCTGGAGGAGGGGATCGCCAATGGAGAATATCCATCCGGTACCGCTCTTCCTTCTGAACGTATGCTTGCGAAAGAGCTTGGTGTCAATCGCTCGACCGTCGTCTCTGCCTACGAGCTGCTGCGTGCGTCCGGCGTTGTGGAGAGCTTGCGAGGAAAAGGAACGATTGTCAGCCGCAACATCTGGGGCAAACACAGCAAGCGGGTACCGAATTGGGACAAGCTGACGGAAACCGGCTCTTTTTTCCCGAACACCACCATGATGCGTAATATTCGAAAAGAGGCGTACGATCTTGACGTCATCGATCTGGCAAGCGGAGAGCTCTCGCCCGATTTCTCGGCTTCGGCCTATTTTCGCAACATCATGTCCACGCAGCCATTCGATTGCCATGTCGGTTACGACCATCCACAAGGCAACCTGAATCTTCGGGAAACGATTGCCAAACACTTGTACGAGTATCGCAGCATCGCCGCGACACCGTCGTCGACCCTGATTACATCCGGTGCGCAGCAGGCGCTTTATTTGATTGTCCAGTGTCTGCTTCAGCCTGGTGATGCCGTTGCGATCGAAGACCCGTCCTACTGCTATTCATTGCCTTTGTTCAAATCCGCGGGAATCCGTCCGTTTTTACTGCCGGTTGATCCGCATGGCATCAACCCGGACGATATTGTGGCCTTACATAAACAGCACCGCATCAAAATGGTATTTTTGAACCCCAATTTTCAAAATCCACACGGTTCATTTCTGAGCATGGAACGCCGGAAAAGGGTTCTGGAGCTCTCATCTGACTACGGGATTCCAATTATTGAGGATGATCCGTACAGTTTGACTGCTTTTGAAAAGCCAGTTGATTCGACGCTAAAAGCGATGGATCAAAACGGTACGGTATTATACATCAGTTCGCTCAGCAAAATCGTCGCTTCCGGATTGCGGATCGGTTGGATTACCGGTCCACAATCCGTGATCGAGCGGCTGGCGGATGCCAAACAGCAAATCGATTTTGGCCACAGCATTATTCCCGAGTGGGTGGCGAACCAGTTTCTTTCATCTGACGATTTCTCGACACATTTGAACAAGCTTCGTAATGAACTAGCGTGTAATCGGGACAAAATCGTGTTCTCCCTGTATGATCAGCTTGCCGATCAGGTGGAGTTTTTGGTTCCTGAGGGCGGCATTCACATTTGGTGCAAGGTAAAAGGAATCGAAAATGAGCGGCAATTATTGAAGGAATCGATCAAAAGAGGTGTGGTGTACGTTCCGGGAGGTGTTTTCGGAACACAGAAAGGATACGTGCGCTTCACCTTCGGGCGTGTGAGGGAAGACCAAATCGAACAGGCCATCGCACGTTTCTCTGAGGCACTAAGGAATATCAAACGTTCGGAGAAAAAAAGCAGCCAGTAGAGTCAAGAAAGACAAGGCGTCCGATGACTCTACTGGAATGTGTCAAAACAGGTTAAACGGATACATTCTCCGATTGGTTTACAACGCGTTTGCGGCGAGACCAGATCACCACAGGGATGAGCAGCAGTGACAGGAATCCGCCGGAAAGAGAAAGAACGGAAAAACTGGAGTGTGCGACGACCATACCGGATAGTGCTCCACCGGATGCACCTGCCAATGCAACCAGAACATCCAACGTTCCTTGTGTTTTGGCGCGTGTGGATGGATGTGTGGCATCTACAATTAACGCGGTGCCGCTGATTAAACCAAAATTCCAGCCAAGTCCGAGCAGAACGAGTGCAGTGATGAGCAACAGCATGGAATCGGCTGGCGCAACCGCTGCGAGTATTCCTGCCGCAAGCAAGGTAGCGCCTGACGCAATCGACATGAACGTGCGCCCGATCTTGTCAACGAGAATCCCTGTAACAAGAGATGGCAGGTACATGGCGCCGATATGGAACCCGATGACAAGCCCCACTTCACTTAAGCCATGTCCATGCTGCTTCATATGAATCGGTGTCATTGTCATGATGGCGACCATGACAACTTGGGTCAGTACCATGACAGTGGCTCCGACAACGACACCTTTGTTCGTTATCGCTTGCAGACCAGCCGCCTTCTCGACCGGCGCGCCCTGCTCCGTCTTCCGTGCAGCAGCGATTTCCTTGGCGATCACCAGCGGATCAGGACGGAGAAAAACCGTCAGTACAAGACCAGCCAGGATGAAAGCTGCGGCGCCTAACAGGAAAGGACCTGCGAGTGCCGGTATGCCTATGGAAGTGGCGAATCGGCCCATTACTTCAACCAAATTGGGACCCGCAACCGCGCCGAAGGTCGTGGAGACCATTGCGATGCTAACCGCTGTCGCGCGCTGAGTGGGTTTCGCCAGATCGGTACCCGCATAGCGAGCCTGCAGGTTGGATGCTGTGCCCGCTCCATACAGGAGCAGTGAGAGAAAGAGCAGGATGACACTGTGATATTCCGCTGCGATCACAACCCCGATCGCACCAACCCCACCGGTCAGAAATCCCCCCGCAAGCCCCATGCGCCGTCCGTACCGCTGCGAGAGTCTTCCGACAAGATGAGCGGCCACTGCAGAACCGAGTGTTAGCAAGGCGGCGGGAATTCCCGCATAGCTGTCCGTACCCAACATATCCTGTGCAAGAAGCGCACCGACGGTCACTCCCGCCGCAAGTCCTGCCCCACCGAAGATTTGTGACAAGACGACGATGAACAATGTACGTTTATAAAGCCTATGCTGCATTTCTTCAGAATCAAGATAAGGCTGTGCCTGAGACTTCATGCTGAACCACCTTTCTTGGGCTGTTTTGACAAAAACACCCCGAACTTGAACGCACCCGAAAGGTTGTCAATAGTAGAGCAAAATGACAACAAGTGCGATCAGCAACAAATTGATGACCGCTAACGCGGACGAAACGATAATCACGGTAAAGCGAGTGGACAAAAATGTATCCTTATTGATCCCCTCCCGTTTTTGAAAATAATCCCTGGTCGCGAGCAGCGTAAGCAAACTTCCGCACAAGACCGCCCCGACCCCGATGACTGCTGCAAGCAGGTGCCCCCATTTTGTATATGGACTGGAGCGAAAAACGACACCAGCCGCCAGGAATCCGAGACCAACCGTTGTAATGCTCGTGCGAATCCAGGCAAGGTACGTACGTTCATTGGCAAGGTGCTGTTGAACATATTTTGAATCGACTGTTTTTTCGCTATCCATTTGCCCTCCACCACAGTCAAAACTTCCCTATCGCTCGATTTTCTCCTGATACGACAATCGAGTCAAGAGGTCGTTGCACTCACCCTTGACTCGATTGCACAAAAGCTGTTGCATTATAGGAAACAGCACAATGAAACGGCGATTCGATTGGTGCCCTTTGCTCTAGAATGTCAGCGATACATTGGCATCCTTGGCGAACTCAAGGAACGTGACGGCTCCACCTACATCAATACCGTCAATGAAATCTTCCTTCTTCAGGTTCATGACATCCATCGTCATTTGGCAGGCGATGATTTTTACACCCATTTCTTGAGCCATGGAAACCAGTTCAGGAATGGCAGGAACATTGGCTTGCTTGAAGCCTTCGGCAAAATGCTCTTTGCCCGCTGGCAATGGCAGCTGTTGATACGCTTGTTTATGGATCAGATTCAATCCTTCAAATGTAAAGAAAATCGCCACCTCCGCATCGGTTGCGGCAGAAGCTGTCGCGATATTAAATACCTTGTATGCATCAAATAAACCACCATTGCTTGCGATAATTGCCACTTTTGTAGACATGTTCGTCTCTCCTTTTTCCTGTTTATTTGTTCGTTTCGATTGGACCTGTCCATTCATTCATGCCTGAAAGAACATTTTTTACATTTTTGAAACCTTTTTCGGCAAGCAGCTGACAAGCGAGATCACTGCGATTACCCGAACGGCAAACGACAGCGATTTCATCCTCTGGATTCAACTCGCGCAAACGGCTTTCCAATACACCAAGGGGTATGGAGATTGCCCCGGGGATTCGTTGGAAACCAACCTCTGCGGGCTCGCGTACATCCAGAATCGTGATCTGTTCCTGGTTCTCACGTTTCTCTTGAAGCTCCTTGGTCGTGATCGTGTGAGGATATTTTGCTGCTTCCTTGATTTCAGTCGGATTTGCCTTGCGCAAATAATGCTTCAGCACATCCCCCTCTTGGACGGTTCCGAGGTAGTGATGTCCCGTATTCTTTGCCCAGCCCTGCATGTCAGCCAATGAGCCCTTGTCGGTAGCCAGAACCTCCAAAACGTGGCCAGGCTGGATCTCTTCCATTGCTTTTTTGGTTCTGACAATCGGCATCGGACATGCCAGACCTTTACAGTCAATCGATCGATCTGCTGTGATTTCACTCATGTGTAATCCCTCCCGCCATAGTTTGTCACGGGAATCCTTACCTGATTCAACCGCCCCCCTTTCTTTTCCAA
>JBLNEJ010000301.1:0-9705 GCA_050262535.1 Clostridia bacterium | reverse complement strand
ATGACATTGATGTAACGACCTATCTTGCTCAAGATGGCGGCGGGTATAACGTCGGTGCTTTTTGGGCGCCTATTCCAAATTTTTCGGGAACATTCGATGGGGATGGTTATGTCATTAAGGGGCTGAAAATAAATAGACCCGCCATGCAGTTTGCCGGGTTCTTCGGAAATACTTATCCAGGTGCTACGATCAAAAACATTGGGCTGGAGAATGTCGATGTTGTATCAGGCTTGTTTGTAGGCGCTTTAGTTGGCGGTCTGCAGGGGAGTGGGGCAACGGTCTCAAACAGCTATGTAACAGGTAGCGTTGCAGGATCGACTTATATAGGCGGTCTGGTAGGATATCAAGCAGATAGTTCGATCTCAAACAGCTATTCTTCAGCTCGTGTTACAGGGATAAATGCTATTGGTGGTTTAGTGGGGTATCAGGACAGGAGTTCAATTACAAATAGCTACGCTACTGGACTCGTTACAGGGGGAAATAATATCGGCGGTTTGGTGGGGATAAGTCCGACTGGGGAAGCAACCTCCAGTTTCTATGATCAATCTATCACAGTCGAAAATAGTAGTGGAAAAGGAACCCCTGCATCAACACTTGAGATGCACACACCATCCACATTTGGAGATTGGGATTTTTCCAGTGTATGGTATATGGCTCCTGATCAATATCCTCAATTACGAGCGTTTCTTGTGAAGACTCCTGTAGCAAACCCTGATCCTGCAGATGGACCCGTTGTTTGGGGTTCTAGTGTGGCAATTACCAGTGGGACAGCAGGTGCATCGATCTATTACACGACGAACGGCGACGATCCGACAACAAGCAGTACTCTGTATAGCTCACCTTTCATCGTAGATCATGATCTGACGATGAAAGCAATTGCGGTTTCTGCGGGGAAAATGGATAGCGAGATCATGAGCAAAAGCTACACGATTATACGACCCGCCTTGCAGATGGGGACAAACAGCGGAACAACAGCGTTATTCAATGTTACGGATGCAATGGAGTATAAGGTCAATAGCGATGAATATACAAAAATCACCGGTACTTTTGTCGATAACATCAGCGTAAATGTGGGCGATAAGATCTACGTCCGCTTGGCAGCAAACGGGCAGCAGCCTGCGTCGGATGTACAAGAGCTGACGGTCGGTCCAAAGGACATGAAACCGAGCGCTGCTGCAACATTGATCTCCTCAATCGGAACCGTAAGCACAGGCGGAACAGCCAATGAAACCATTACGAACATTCCCTACGGGACCACGTTAGCGGCGTTGAAGGCAGCGATCACGCCAGCGGCAGGCGCAACATTTGAAATCTACGATGCCGATGGAATAACGGTTGCGAGAACGTTGGCAACGGGTAAGAAGGTCATTGTTACGGCCCAGGATGGAATAACAAAGGTAACGTATACCGTGACGGTGAAAGCACAATCTCCGTCTACTCCGGTTCCTTCCTACTACCCGGTTACAGACGTGAGCCTGGATCAGACGGCTCTCAACTTGACCGCAGGTGACCAAACGGCGGTCTTGCACGCGACAATCAATCCCTCGTACGCGACCATTCAAAGCGTGACGTGGAGCAGCAGCGATCCGAAAGTAGCAACAGTAGACGAAAAAGGTGTGGTAACGCCAATCGCCGCCGGTACCGCAACGATTACGGTTACGACGACAGACCAAGCCAAAACGGCGTCGAGCCAGGTGAAGGTTGTCGAAGCAACCAAACTGGTCGGACTGGAAGTATCAGAAAAAACGATTTCGCTGAAACCAAACAAATCATCTTCCATTACGGTACAAGCTATCTATTCCAATGGAACAAAAGACAACGTTACCAAGGATAAAGAAGTGACCTATCTCTCCAGTTCGAGATCAATCGTGACTGTCACGAAAGGTGTAGTTAAAGCAGGGAAAAAAGAAGGCCAGGCGACGATTACGATTACCTACCGAGACAAGAAGGTAGAAGTCCCTGTATGGATATCGAAGCTGGATGTGACCAAGCTGGAGATACAGCCATCCAACCTGCAGGTAGAGGTGGGTCAAGTTGAGCAACTCACGCTGACGGCCACATTATCCAACAAAAAAACACAGGATGTCACGGAACAAGCAATATGGGAATCCAGCGAGCCAACGGTGGCAACCATCGATGAGAGCGGAAAGCTCACAGCTATGGCTTCTGGTACGACCGTGATCACAGCTGCATACGGTGGCAAGACAACCGAAATTACCGTAGAAGTGAACGAAGCAAAAGAGATCAAACGACTCTCCGCTAGCAAACAAAAGGTTACCGTAGCGGCAGGAAAAGAACAAAGCATCAAGCTAACCGCTACGTATAAGGATCATTCGAAAAAGGTTGTAACAGAGCAAGCAAAATGGTCGAGTGAAGACGAGACCATTGCTACCGTGAACAATGGCGTGATTATTGGAAAAGCCAAAGGAAACGTGAAAATCAAGGCGAAATATCAAGGGAAAACAGTAACGATCACGGTCACCGTAACAGAATAAACAAGAAAAAGCTCAAATTCTCTTTAGAGAGATTTGGGCTTTTTCTTGTTTAGAGCTGTTTGATTCGATGTCTAAATGTTTAAACGAATGCCCATAAAAAATCATGGAAAGTGGAACCATTCGTGGGTGATGGTTCATAAGTCTATAGTATCTTCGCCTGAGCATTCGTGTAGTTGGCGGTTGCAACCGTTGGACTATTGTCTCTCCGAAGGAAACAAGTAGCATGGTTATTTCCGTTTTTCATTGAGTAGATGAAACAAAACAACCCACGAACTGAATCCGGAGGTGGTAAAAATGCATGATTTCCAAGAAGAACTCAAAAAGCTGCAGGTCGACAATTTCCAGAGTGGAAATGTAACGCCTTGGGACAATGAAAACCAGAGAGATGCAATTATGGTCCAAAGAAGATGCGGGCGGTGCAGTTGTTCTTGCAGATGTTCCTGCAGCTGCTCCTGCAGTTGTTCCTGTAGTTGTTCCTGCAGCTGTTCTTGCAGTTGTTCCTGCAGTTGTTCTTGCAGCTGTTTTTGTACTTGTTTTTTCAATTGCTTTTTCCGATGCGGCCGTGAGTCCCGCTGATTCTCGGTCCCTAAAGGAAACAGCGAATGCATGAGAAATAGAGGTAGCCTCTGCAGCGCTAAGGAGTAATCCTGCAGGGGCCTCCTCTTTAAAAGATCTGGCATGAGGGACAAATAGCCGTACATAAGATTACCGTGAAAGTGTAGGTGCAAATGTGAGAACGGCTCATGGTCAGGAGGAGTGACATGACAAATTTGACCCCTTCTATGCGTCTGAAAGTAAAAAGGGACACGTTTTTTCTCCCTGATCGAAATGGCAGTGTGTATTTTCGGAACAACGTTGGCTCGTTTCGTATGGAAGGCAGCGCGATCGATCAGTGGATTGAAAGACTGTTACCGGTGTTCAATGGGGAGCACACTTTGGAGGATCTGACAAACGGATTGCCTGACGAATACCGGGATCGGGTGTTTGAAATCGCAAAAAGCTTATTCCAAAACGGTTTTGTTCAGGATGTGAGCCAGGATATTCCGCATCAATTACCAAACGCGATTCTCAAAAAATACGCTTCTCAAATTGAATTTTTGAATCATTTCGCCGACTCTGGTACTTACCGTTTTCAGTCCTATCGTCAGACGAACGTATTGGCGGTAGGCTCAGGTCCATTCTTTGTCTCTTTGGTTGCGGCGTTGCTGGATTCCGGTTTGCCAAAGTTCCACATGCTGATCACGGATTCGGTGCCTACCAATCGTCAGCGGCTGAAGGAACTGGCGGTACATGCCCAAAAAATGGACGCTGAGGTAGCGATTGAGGAGCTTGGCCTGCAGAAAAAGGGAGTGAGTTTCTGGCGGGAGGCTGTGCAGCCGTTTGATGCGATTTTGTACGTGTCGCAGGAGGGCGATGTAGAGGAACTGAGGTTTCTTCATGAGATTTGCAGAGAAGAGGGGAAGATGCTGCTGCCCGCTATGTGTGTACATCAAGTGGGTTTGGCGGGGCCGCTCGTACATCCAGAGGCCAAAGGATGCTGGGAGTCGGCGTGGCGCCGTATCCATCAATCCGCGCTCTGCAAAGACCCACAGGTGCACGCTTTCTCTTCCACAGCAGGAGCGATGCTGGCCAATGTGATCGTGTTTGAATTGTTCAAAACGGTTACGGCTGTAACGGAATCGAACATGAAAAATCATGTATTCCTGCTTGATCTGGAGACGTTGGAAGGAAATTGGCATTCGTTCCTGCCCCATCCGTTGGTGAAACAACAAGTGGAGGTCAAATGGGTTGAAAATCTCGATCTGCTACTCGAACAGAATTCAGTCAAAAGTGAGTCGGACGGACTGATTTCTTACTTCAGTACGTTGACATCATCGAAATCAGGGATATTCCATCGTTGGGAGGAAGGGGACTTACACCAGCTCCCGTTGGCCCAGTGCCGCATCCAGGCAGTTGACCCGCTTTCGGAAGGACCAGCTGAGCTGTTGCCGGAGATGGTCTGTAATGGTATTTCACATCTGGAGGCGCGACGGGAAGCGGGGCTGGTCGGACTCGAAACGTATCTTTCACGTATGGTCGGTATGTGCATGAAGATGCTTCCAGCAGATAACGTAGAAGAGGAACGTACGGGCGAATCGCAGGAATTTGTCGGCGTCGGAGTGGGAGAAACCATTGCGGAGGCTGTTTGCCGCGGTTTGCAAAAATGTTTGTCCGAAGAACTGGGCAAGCAACAGAAGGATCAAAAGCCTCTTGTCGTTCGGGTACAAAGTACAGTCGAAGATGAACGTTGTCGGTTTTTTGTGCAAGCATTGACCACCATGCAAGGAGCGCCGACGATCGGTTTGGGAGCGAAGGTGTTCGGCTTTCCTGTCGTTTGGGTTGGTACGGGCGGTCAATGGTATGGCAGTGTAGGCTTGAATGCAACAATGGCATTGCGTAAGTCGTTGCAACAGGCTCTGCTACAGGCTCAAAACAAAGGGGAATTCCTCACGACGCAAGCGTTGAAGGTTTCATCGGTGCTTTTGGAAGAAAAAGAACAACAGAGTCTTGTGATTCCCGCAGTTGAAGATGAGGCACAAACGGAGGTTTTACAGTCAGCTCTGCAGGTTTTGCAACGGAATCGCAAGCGGATAGTCCTCTTCGATCTGGCGCTGGAACCATTTTTGAAAGAGGAAGTGGCCGGGGTGTTTGGCGTGTTGTTGCGAGAGGAGGTGTCTCGGTGAGCGCTGTGGTTATGGTTGTCGGAGAAGGGCAGTTGGCGGACTTGGTGAATGGAGCACTGTCTGCTCAATACCAGGTCGTTCGTCAACACGATTTGAAGGCAGGGATATCGAAAGCACCGAAAGCACCGGATTTGGTGCTGGTGCTGAATGACACTTGGCATCCCTCCGTTCATCAAGAGGCCGAAGAGGTGTTGCCGCCGTCCGGCATCCCTTGGTTACGCGGTTTCATTTCATTTGGCGAAGGCGTGGTCGGGCCGTTGGTTCGCCCAGGTATGCCGGGGTGTTCCCAATGTGCGGATCTGCGACAGCTCATGGCGGGACGTGATCGCAAGGAGATGTGGGAGCTGCAGCAGAGGCTAGGGGAGTACGGGGGAAAGAGCCATGACCCATGGGCATCGCACAATGGACTTTTGCAGATGACTCACCTGCTCGTGGCAGAGGCGCATAGGGTGTTGACAGGCGGTAAGGCCCACTCGGAAGGACTGGTGTTTTTCATCAATTTAAAAACGCTAAAGAGTTCCCTTCACTTCTTTCTGCCAGACCCATCGTGTGAGGCTTGCGGTCAATTGCCGGATGATTCTGCGGAAGCGGCACGAATTTCACTACGACCCAGCCCGAAGATTAGCGTCGACAGTTACCGTTGCCGACCGATGGATGACCTTACGAATGTTCTCGGAAAAGATTATCTGGATTACCGGACAGGCTTTTTGAATGGGAAAATGCGTGTCCTCGTGTCACCGTTTGCCGATGTGAGCGTGAATCTGCCGTTGTTCATGGGAGACGAGTCAACAGCAGGGAGGACCCATTCCTATGCGCACAGCGAGATGACAGCCATTTTGGAAGGATTGGAGCGGTACTGTGGCATGGCGCCTCGTGGCAAACGGACCGTGATCCATGACAGTTTCCGCAATCTTGCGGATCAAGCGCTCGATCCGGTCAAAGTTGGGCTGCATACAAAGGAACAATATGAGAGCCCTGGTTTTCCGTTCAAACCGTTTGATCCTGACCGCCCCATCGATTGGGTTTGGGGTTATTCATTTTTACAAGAGCGGCCGATTTTGGTGCCGGAGCAACTTGCCTATTACAGCTTAGGCAATGGTCATGGTTTTGTCTTTGAAACGTCCAACGGATGCGCGTTAGGCGGAAGTCTGGAAGAGGCCATTTTCTACGGTATTTTGGAAACGGTGGAGCGTGATTCGTTCCTGATGACTTGGTATGCGAAACTACCTCTTCCACGTCTTGATCCTTATTCCGCTCATGACCAAGAATTGCGTTTGATGGTCGAACGTTTGCAGGCGGTTGCGGGATATGAGGTCTATTTGTTTAACGCGACGATGGAGAATCGGGTTCCAAGCATTTGGACGCTGGTGAAAAGGACGAAAGAAAAGGGAGTGAATGTGATTTGTGCGGGCGGAGCTCATCCCGATCCTGTGCGGGCGGTGAAAAGCTCGTTGCACGAGGTGGCAGCCATGTTGCTGACACTTGACGAGAAACATGAGGCAAACCGAGAGGAATATGTGCGCATGCTTCACGATCCGTCCCTGGTGCGCAAGATGGATGACCATTCGATGCTGTACGCTTTGCCGGAAGCAGAAGAGCGCTTGGGCTTTTTACTGAATGATACGCGTCCATTGCGAACGTTTGCAGACGAATTCGAGATCAAGGCGAGGCATGCCGACCTGACCGATGATCTAAAGGACATTCTCCAATCGTTTTGCCGATTGAATCTCGATGTGATTGTCGTAGACCAGACGACACCTGAAATCTTGAGAAACGGACTGCATTGCGTGAAAGTACTGATTCCGGGAATGTTGCCGATGACGTTCGGCCATCATCTTACGCGCGTGTCGGGACTAGAGAGGGTATTGCGTGTGCCGGTGGAACTTGGTTACGCGAAGCAACCGCTAGCGTTCGAACAGCTCAATCCACATCCACATCCGTTTCCATAAGGCGTGAGTAGGAGGAAGAAGGATGAATTTGGATGAATTTCTGTACAATCTGCATTTCGACACGGACAAGGTCAGACCGCTGGACTTTGAGGTGGATTGGGATGACGCGCCGCTTCCATTCAAGCTCTATCGTGGCTTGCCTGTGATTCCATTTTCTCCAGAAATACCGCTTACGCTCGTAAGACGAGAAGAGGATACCGCGAACCCCGACCTGCGCGAAATCGGCCATTTTCTTTGGTACGTATTCGGGCTCACTCAATTCAGTCTGTCAGTCCCTGACTTTGACTCCACAGATTCAGCATTTGGGCCAATGCAGTCGTATCGGCGGTTTGTTCCCTCCGGTGGTGCGCTGTATCCAAACGAATTATACGCATATCTGAAGATTGAAGATGTACCTGCCGGAATTTACCATTATGATGTGGCCCACCACCGATTGGTGTTGTTGCGGAGGGGAAATTTCGACTCCTATATTGCTCGAGCTTTGGGTGATCGCTGTGACATTTCATCTTGTTTTGGTACTGTTTTTGTGTCGACCATGTTTTGGAAAAATTTCTTTAAATACAATAACTTTTCCTATCGCCTGCAAGGACTAGATGCAGGCGTACTGATCGGACAATTACTCGAAACGACAAAGCGGTTTGGCTATGAATCGGGGGTGTACTTCCAGTTTCTTGATCGGGTGGTTAACCATCTGCTCGGGCTGTCCCAACAGGAGGAGAGTGTATATGCGATCATACCGCTCTCGATTCAGGCTGGGATCACTTGGTTTGGGAAGAGGAATGACTCAGATGGGATTGATACAGCCACCGAATTGTGCCAAGAGCTGCCAGCGATTCAGCATGATCACTACGTTCGGTCACAGCGGGTCATGGCGTATCCGCTGGTGGTAAAAATGAACGAAGCTTCTCAACTAGACTCGCAGCGATCGTTTCGGAAGAGTGAAGGAGAAACGGCCGACTTACCCTGTGGAGGCCATACAGTAGCATTGCCAAATGTGAAGCGCTTGTCTTATGATCTGGCAGCGGTTTGCCGAAATCGGTTTTCACCGGGAAGTCATTTCGTTTTAGACAAGGTAAGCCAAACGCAACTCGCTACTCTCTTGCAAGAGGTGACCGCCTCCTTCGCTTATCGAAATGATCTGGATGAAGAAGAGGGGAGTCCCCGCTCTCGTGTCTCGCTGTACTGTTGTTTGTATCATGTGGAAGGCATTGCAGCAGGTGCTTATTATTATGACAGTGTTGCTCATGTGTTACGGCTGGTACGACCTGGAGATCATCGGTCCTGGCTGCAAAAAGGGATGTATATGGACAATGTAAATCTGTTTCAAGTACCACTATGCTTTCATGTGGCAGGGGCTCATGATCACCTCATACCGGCATTGGGGTATCGAGGGTATCGCATCCAACAGATGGAAGCGGGTATGCTGGTGCAACGTTTACTGTTAACGGCATTTGCCATCGGAATGGGGGGGCACGCGCTCCTCGGATTTGATTCGAACGTCTCTGATGAGATCTACAAGATGGCTCCGCTAGGAAAAACGAGCCTGATTCAGATTCCGGTCGGACCCTATCGGTGTAGTCCACGATTGGAGGGGGGGATGCATGGGTAGGATCATGTTGCTTGGAACATGGGATTGGAAGAACCCCTGAGACCAAGTTCGCTCTTTTTTAAGAGAGCGTTGGTCGAAAGGGGTTTTTTACGTCGGCATCAACAATTAATTGGAATGATGTCATAGTTTTCATTTGTTTCAGAAGGAATTCATAAGAAACCCGACTTTTAGCTGGGGGAGAAGATAGTTGTTTGGGCTATCGCCTTTGAATCCTGCTTGACTCTCCCCTTTATTTCCGAAAATCTCTAAATACTGTTTTTCATATTGGATGACATTCCCTACTAGAGTATGAAACATGATCTCTTCCAATAGAAGGATTATTAGACCTTTTCGTTCATTTATTTCTTGATCTGAAAATTTATCGAACGATGTTGACATAACATTACCCATTAACTACCTACGACTTCATTCGTACTTTCTCAGATTTACTCTATCGTTAATGTTTTGTCATATTGGGTAAGGAAGTAAATGAGTGGTAATTATGAACAAAAAACCTCTCCAATTAGGAGAGATAAATAATTACCTTTTTTTGTTGAAAAGCAAGACAAGTGTAATAACTAAAGAGATCAAAGTCAGTACGCCAGAGGCGGTGGAATTAAAAACAGGATAGATGATGAAAAAGGGAATGAGAAGAAACCCAATCGAAACTGTTAGGTAAATTTTAAATTTTGGATGAGTAATAAGATTAAAGAAATTCGACTCAGGGTTTTGATTACTCATGTAAATTTCATCTAAACTTTCCGCTAATCTAGCTGTTTCAATTAATTTTTCTTCATACAATCTTGAATCGAAACTAACCGATTGACTTTGTAATGAAAAGGTATATAACTCTAATAAGGATTTCAAAAAAATAATGACTTGATTTTTATATCCATTATTGATTAAAATAAGTACTTTGTTTGCAGATATGCTAAGCACTTTATCTAAGA
>JBLNEJ010000300.1:0-13493 GCA_050262535.1 Clostridia bacterium | reverse complement strand
TGTGAAAGTTTTTCCAGATATGTCGTACACAATACTGGATGAAGAAGAGTTCCGTTTGCACAGTCAGCAAATGAACTATCCGCCGTTCGTGGTGGAGCGGGTACGCACTGCACTGACCGATGTTCTGGAGTGGATTCGGTTGAGACGAGGGCCGTTCCAGAACGGATTTGTCCAGCGATGGTATGAACGGTACTTGCTCATTCGCCCTGATGAAGAGTAAATCCCTTTCCCGTAAAAGCGGGAGAGGGATTTTTCTTTTTACGGGAGATGGCGCAACGACAGCAGCCAATCGACTGATGGTTTCATTGCTGTCGTCACCAACCCGCCTTTTTGCTTTTTAGTGGATGGTCAAATTAAAGGGCAAGTGGATGGTGTGAATCGGAAAAAAGCAGGTATGATGAGAGAGGGGACAAGCGCAAAAGCCGCGTGACACCCAAACAGAGAGGGAAGAACAAAATGGGGGTATCGGCATGTCCATGTCCATTATAATAGCGGTTGTGGTTGTTGTGATCTTGATTGGAGCAGTTGGAACGATCATGGTGGGGATTAAGCCGCCAGAGGCCAAATATGGCTCGGCAACGCGCTCAAATCTCACGCGGTTAACCTGGTTTTACGTATTCAGTGCGATCATCCTGCTGGGGGTTTTCGTTTACGTTTTCGGTTGATACAACTCCTTGATGTATGAATCCTCCGTTCAATGAGCGGGGGATTTTCATTATGCTTCCAAAGAGACAAAACGAAAGGAAAGGTGTAAAATTTGTGGGAAAGGGAGGGATGGCATGAACAGTATCAAACGTTATATGACCTTCGTCATGCCTTACTGGAGGAAAATTGTCATTACCATTTTTATTGGCATTCTCAAATTCGGCATACCGCTTTTGCTGCCGTTGCTGATTAAATATGTGATTGACGATCTTTTGCCAAGCGCACTGCCAGCAGAGGAAAAGCTGAAGCAATTGCTCTGGCTGATGGCTGGAGCGTTCTTTATTTTTACCGTCGTCCGGGCTCCGGTTGAGTACTTCAGGCAATATTATGCACAATGGGTGTCCAGTCGGATTTTGTACGATATTCGCAATCAATTGTTTACCCACATCCAACGACTGTCGATGCGCTATTACAATAACACCAAGGTTGGCGAAGTGATCTCACGCGTCATCAACGATGTTGAATCAACCAAAAGCTTTATTGAAACCGGGTTGATGAACATCTGGCTCGATATGATTACGATCGGCTTGACGCTCTGTATTATGTTTTACATGGATACGACGCTGACATTGACCGCCATGCTGGTGTTTCCGTTGTACGCCTTCTCTGTCAAATACTTTTACAAGAAGCTCCGCCAGCTGACAAAGGATCGCTCCGCCGCTCTTGCTCAATTGCAAGGGCATTTGCATGAGCGGGTAAACGGCATTCCGGTTATTCGCAGCTTTGCCTTGGAAGAATATGAAGAGAAGCAATTTGCCAAGAAGAACGGCCACTTTCTGTCCAAGGCTTTGGCGCAAACCCGCTGGAATGCGTATACGTTCTCTGTGGTCAATTCGATTACGGATATTGCCCCGTTGCTTGTGATTGGGATTGCCGGCTACCAGGTGATTGGCGGAGCGCTGAGCGTTGGGACGATGGTGGCGTTTTACGCCTATCTGGAGCGTCTGTACACGCCGCTCCGCCGCCTAGTGAACTCCTCTACGACATTGACGCAATCGATCGCATCGATGGACCGGATGTTCGAGTTCATGGATGAGCAGTACGATATCGTTGACCGGCAAGGGGCAGGGGAGCTACCGGTGCAAGCAGAGACCGGCCGGATTCGTGGGGAAATCCGTTTCGAGCATGTGTCGTTTCGGTACCGTGAAGAAGGGGAAAATGTACTGGATGACATTAATTTGATCATCAACGCCGGAGAAACGGTCGCGATTGTCGGGATGTCCGGCGGAGGAAAGTCATCCTTGATCAGCCTGCTTCCGCGTTTTTGGGATGTAACCGAGGGCCGAATCACAATCGATGGCGTCGATATTCGCGATGTGAAGCAACGCAACTTGCGCGGCCATATCGGAATCGTGATGCAGGATAACGTGCTGTTCAGCGAATCGGCGCGGGCCAACATTTTGATGGGCAATCCGGATGCCTCGGAAGAGCAGGTGTTCGCAGCGGCTAAAGCGGCAAATGCGCATGAGTTCCTGAACGAGCTGCCGCAAGGATACGACACGGAGCTGGGAGAGCGTGGCGTGAAGCTTTCCGGTGGTCAGAAGCAACGGGTTGCAATTGCGCGTGTCTTTCTCAAGAACCCGGGCATACTCATTCTCGATGAAGCCACCTCTGCGCTTGATCTCGAATCCGAGCATATGATTCAGGAATCGTTGGCGCAATTGACACAGGATCGCACCACGATTATCGTCGCCCACCGGCTTTCGACGATTACCCATGCTGACAAGATCATCGTAATGAAGGAAGGGCGGATCGTTGAAAGCGGAAAGCACGAGGAACTGTTGGCACAGCAAGGCGTCTATCATTCGCTTTGGCATGTCCAAGACTTTGGGGTTCCAGCAGAGCCTGCTGCAGCAACGTGAGAACGGCTTTCGGATTACAGATAGGAGTGGAGCTTCGTGGAAATATGGAAGCGCAATTTATACGTGTTATGCGCGGCCTCGTTTGTCGTCATGATGGCCATGAGCATGATCATGCCGTTTTTGCCTCTGTACATCCATCAGGATTTTGGGATAGAAAATGAAGAGCAGGTGACGTTGTGGGCCGGAATTATTTTCGGCTCCAACTTTTTGACTGCAGGCATTGTTTCGCCGATTTGGGGAAGCCTGGCTGACCGCTACGGGCGCAAAATCATGGTGTTACGCTCCGGCTTTTTCATGGCGATTACGGTAGCCTTCACCGGTTTTGCGCAAAACGTATGGCAGTTGCTCGCTTTGCGCCTGTTGAACGGGACGATCAGCGGATTCATTCCGGCCAGCACGGCACTCGTTGCATCCTCCGCGCCCCGCGAGCAGATTGGCTGGGCCCAGGGCATCCTACAATCGTCTGTCGTTGCAGGGTCGATTATGGGCCCGCTGTTGGGTGGGATTCTGGCTGACAAGATCGGCTTTCGCATGATCTTTGGATTTACGGGGGGACTGTTGCTGCTTGCAACCTTGATCGTGCTGGTCACAGTAAAAGAGGAATTTGTGAAGTCGGAAGCCAAAGAGCGGACAAGCTTCCGGGAAGATACGCGCTGGATTTTTTCCCGCAAGCCGTTGCCATCCATTTTTGGAGTTACGGTCATGATTCAATTCGCTCTGTTGAGCATTGTGCCGGTACTGCCGATCTATGTGCAGAGCTTGATGGGCTCAGCGGAAAATGTGGCCCTGTATTCAGGGATTGTCGCCTCGGCAATGGGGATCGCCAACGTCATCGCCTCGCCGCAGCTGGGCAAGCTGGGGGACCGCTTCGGTTCAAACAAAGTGCTGCTGTTCTGCCTGATTGCAGCCGGCCTGCTGTTTATCCCACAGGCGATGGTCACCGACATATGGCAGCTGGTGGCGCTGCGGTTCTTGCTCGGGTTATGTCTCGGCGGGTTGCTTCCGTCTGTCAACGCTCTGCTAAGGCGGGAAACGCCAAGTCATATGGTTAGCAGAGTGTATGGATACAATAACAGCTTCGTGTCCCTTGGCAATCTGCTCGGACCGATTACAGGCGGGTTTATCGCTGGAGCAGTCAGCTTGCGGAGCGTCTTTTTTGTCACCAGTGCGCTGTTGTTTCTGAATGCAATCTGGGTTGCGTTCAGCTTGTACAATGCTCCGCTTGAAAAAGAAGGAAATCAATTGTAACGTTTTTCCTGTTTGCTACGTCTACGTAAGCAGGGAGTTGATGGTAAAAATGACAGGGAAAAAAATAGCGATGATCGGACTGTTCCTACTACTTATTCTCGCAGGTTGTTCGCAGGAACCGCCAAAAGAGGGAACCCAGCCGCAACAACAGGGTTCCACGAATACGACACAGCCTACTTCACCACCTTCACAGGAAAAGCAAACAGCGGAGATGAATGAGCAAGCAGTGGTTACACTCACATCGAGCGCGATCAAGGCATATTGGCACGTGATGACAGGAGGCGAACCGGCAGCAGATGGAACGCCGGTGCAAAGCTTCCTGGTTAACGGAATGGACTATCGCTACCTTGGTACCGATCTGGATACGATGGATAAGCTGAAAGGTTACCTTGAACCGTTTTTCACCAAGGAGTCGATCGATGATTTCATCAAGCAGGCGAAAATCATTGAGCACGAAGGACGGACTGCGCAGCCGAACGCGGATGGAGGCAGCATTTTGCAGTGGGATAAAGCGACCGCAGAGCTGGCCAAAGATGCCGATGGACAGAAGCAGTACGAGATGAAGGTTCCGCTTGGCGATGGAGCGAATGTTCAGTACGAGCCGGTCATGGTCGAGGTCAAGCAGGTAAAAGGAATGGGCTGGCGCATCAGCACGCCGCCATACGAGTTGAAATAAGGCAAGACCCCCAGCGATGGAGTATCGTTTGGGGGTCTCTTTGTCGGTTGCCGTCTTCATTACCGCTTAATTGGCACTGCGTGGCTTGCTGCATTCTGCTTGGCAATCGCATCCTTTACCAGCTGATGCTTGCCTGCCGTCATGGTGAACAGTTCGTCAAAGCTCTGCGGCAATACTTTTCCCAGCACCTCCAACCCTTCCTGGGTGATGCCGCTTTTGGTTGCGACCCGTTCGATCAATTGGTCGAAGCCAAGCTGTTCGGCTTGAAGCAGCAGTGCTGTACCTAGCAGCGTTTCTACCAGATAGCTCCGTGCTTGCTCGATTGACAGTTCGGGCGTGTGGCGGGTGGCTCCCATGGCAAATTCCTCAAGTATGCCGGCAATGAGTCCAGGAGCGCTGCTTGTAAGGATTGTTGCCGTCTCGATGGTCGATTCGGTCACTTCCTCTGCACGTCCGATTTTTTGCAGGACGTCGATGAATCCGGCGCGCTCCGTTGAGCTGACCGAAGGATGGCACACAAACAGGGATACGCCATGCAGCTCCTGCGAAGTAACGGTAGGAATCAGTTTGGATACGGGACCCGAATAACGGGATGCCAGATCAGCCAGGCTGACACCGGCTGCAGTTGAAACCACATGGGTGTGAGTGTTCAAATGCGCAGCAGCCGTTGCCAGGACAGGGAGGATGTCGAGCGGTTTGGTGCAAAGAAACAGGAGGTCAACTTTTTGACACACGTCCTGCATGGAGTGACAAAGTGTAAACGGCCAGTTCTTTTGGAACTGTTCCGCCTTCTCATTCGTACGCGTATATACGTAGATTGTGGAGGCAGCAGCACTGCGGGTAAAAGCCTTTACAAGCATTTGTCCGATGCTGCCCAATCCAATGATGCCAATGTTCATGATCCGACGTCCCTTGCTGTTTTTCTCTATTATACAGAACAGTTCAGCATATGAAAAAGGGATGTGGATGATTTATCATAGGAAGTAGTCTGAATGTGACGTTTGGAAGAGAGGGATACGATGTTCAAAAAAATCATGGCAAAATTCGGAATTGGCGCCGCATCCGTTGATCTGAGACTCGATCGCGACGGTTTCCGGTTGGGGGAAGAAGTGACAGGGACCATTCACATTGAAGGGGGAGCGGTGGAACAGAGCATCTCTCAGTTAAGTGTATTGCTTGTTTTGAAAGCACAGGTAAAAGGACAGTCAGTATCGCGGACGGTCGCAACCATTCCTGTTCTGAAGAGTTTCACTGTGGGGCCAAAGCCGTTTGTGCAAGAAGTCCCGTTCCGTTATTTGCTTCCGCACGATTTGGCGATATCGTCTCCTTCGATTGGCTATCATCTGCAAACGGTGCTTGATGTGGAGCTTGCGGTTGATCCGACCGATTTGGACCGGATCGAGGTGCTTCCCTCCGTTCCGGTGCATCGTACGCTGCAAGCATTGGAACGCCTTGATTTGCGGCACAAGCCGGATTCCGGCAAGCTGACCCGCTGCGGGCAGGAATTTGCCTTTTTCCCGGGGAGACCGTTTTCACAAAATTTGCGTGAGCTGGAAGTCATTTTTTATGAAGGTTCGGAGGGATTACGTCTTTTGATCGAGCTGGATGTCATGCAGGGCACCCTGTTCCGGCATGAACGGGAGACGAAGGCGGAGATTCTTATCCCCAATGAACTTCTGGCGGACGATTCGGTGGAAAAGCTGTCCCAATTTCTGCATGAGAAAATTGAATTCTTCCTCAACAATCCACAGGCAATTCCATATGTGCCCTTTTCCCGGTATGGCGGACCTGGTTCCTATTATTCAGGCGGACACGGATCACATGCAATGGGCAGCTTGATGGGCGCAATGGCTGTCGGTTTGATCGGCAGCGTGTTGCTTTCCGAAATCGTTTATAGGGCGGATGAGTTGGCCGAGGACTCGTTGATTGGCGACGATGAGGGCATTTTTACCGATGATGATGATGACAGTGGTGATTATGACAGCGGTGACGATGGAGGCGACTTCGGCGGATTTGACGAATAGAGAGCGTCTGCACCTTTTGGAATCTACTGGCCAATCACCCTTACCATTCGTGCTCCAGGTTCATAAGATAACGTGAAGCATGGCACGTACGGGAGGCAACATGTGCGTACTGGGGGGATTCCATTGAAGGTGACAGCGATTGTACAGGCGCGCATGGGCTCTACGCGTCTACCTGGAAAAGTAATGTTAACGATGCAGGACAAAACGGTGCTTGGGCATGTCATAACACGGCTGCAACGGGCCACAAGAGTGGATCAGATCATTGTGGCAACGAGCAGTCTTCCGCGTGATCTCCCTGTTCGCGAGGAGGCGGAAAGGTATCAGGTTCAGTCGTTTGCTGGAAGTGAAAAGAATTTGTTAGAAAGGTTTTTTCAAGCAACATGCTCCTTTCCGACGGACATCATCGTAAGAATCAACGCGGACTGTCCGTTGCTTGATCCGCTGCTTGTAGACATGATGGTAGAGCGTTTCTGCAGTGGGAAAACAATGCCGGACTATTTAAGCAATACGCTGACACGCACGTTTCCAAAAGGTCTCGATGTGGAGATTTTCACCAGAACGGCACTTGAGGCGGCTTATCTGCAAGCACAGAACGAGGATGAGCAGGAGCATGTAACACCTTTTTTGTATCGCCGTCCGGAAACATTTCATTTGTCCTCGTACATCAATCCTGCTGATTATTCCCGTTATCGTTGGAAGCTGGAAACGGTAGCAGATTGGCGATTTCTTCGTGATGTGTATCGGCGCTTGTATCTTTTCAATCCGTTATTTTCCTGGCAGGATGTCCTGGCCTTGCTTGAGCGGCAGCCGGAATTGGCCGAAATCAACAGCGAAAGCCGATGACAGTGGTGAACAGCCACACATGGAAAAGTAAAAATGGCGTGAAGGAACCGAAAAGAAGTTCCTTCACGCCATTTGTTGGTAAGGCAATGAAATTAGTCGTCGTTCGAGCTGTTGAAAATCCAGATGTACTTAACCAGCTCCAGTACGGAGATCAACGCTGCGGCAACATATGTCAACGCTGCGGCATTCAGCACTTTGCCTACACCGGCTTCTTCCGTATTGCGGATAAAGCCCATCTGCACCATCAGGGCGCGTGCACGGTTACTGGCATTGAATTCAACCGGCAGGGTGATGAGCTGGAAGGCTACAGCCGCCGAGAAGAAAATGATACCGAACAGGATCAGGTTGGCTGAATGAAACAGGAAACCCGCAATCAACAGCAGCGGTGCCAGACCTGAGGAGAAGTTCACGATCGGGAAAATGCGATGGCGTGCCACCAGCATCGGGTAGGATACTTTGTGCTGGATCGCGTGTCCAACTTCATGGCAGGCGACCGAGACAGCAGAGATCGAATTGCCGAAGTAGACCGGGTCGGACAAACGGACAACGCGTGAAATCGGATCATAGTGGTCGGTCAGTGTACCCGGGATATGTTCAACCGGAATGCGGGACAAGCCATTCGCATCCAGCATACGGCGTGCCGCCTCCGCACCGGTTAAGCCAGTTGAGACAGGAACGTCCGCATATCGGTTAAAAGTACCTTTTACACGAAACTGAGCCCAGATAGACAATCCGAAAGCAATCAAAATCAGAAAATCCATCGGATGAAAGAACATGTGCGAGTTCACTCCTTATTGTAATGCATGCTCCTCTACTGATGTATACGAATGACCAAGCGAGAGGTTTCTAAAAAAATTGTACAATGTATTTCAGTATATGACAATATTCATAGGTGCTAATATACCCTGATTCATGAAAACAACCCTTCTCGACGGGAGAAGGGTTGCGCGACTCTCTATTATTCAGTAGAGACGGATGGATCAGCCTGATCCCGCTTCGGAGAAATCATGACGAACGACGATTGCGGGTCATCGATCAGCTTCTGGATGCGACCGGCAGCTTCGTACTGCTCCGTTGCCAGCAGCTCCTCACGATAAGCGGTTAGCAGCTCGCGGACATCCTTTCTGCCTTTGGCATCCAGGTCGTAGACAAACACCTTTGCACCTTTGGCGATGCGTCGTTGCAGTGCTTTGCGGTCAAAGCGGAGCTCCGGCTGCATACGTACATAGATGACACCACCGGTCATCCCTGCGCACATCCATGGCCCCGGATCACCAAGCACGACGGCGCGTCCATTGGTCATATACTCAAATGCAAATCCTTTGAGGTTGGCACGAGCGCCGATTCCACCAAGCTCATCGTTCAATGGCTCGGCAATCTCGCCCCCAAACACGACATCAGCACCGGAGAGTCGGATGCAAGCGCGGGAATCGGCATTGCCCTGAACAAGGAACAGCCCTTTTTGTGCGCCATAGCAAAAGCTTTTGCCCACAGAACCGTCCAGATAGCTTCCGTTCGCCCCTTTTGCTTTCAGGATGGAGACGCGACCGCCGAAACCGGTTTTTCCCACGCCATCCTGTGCGCCGCCTTCCACACGAATGTTGACGCCTTGTGCATTGTAGGCCGCCAGTCCGTTGCCGGGAACGCTGCCGTTTGTAAAGGAAAGCGATACTTCCGGCAGTGAAGTGTAGCTTCCATCCAGATGGTTTTTCACGCGTGCACCAGACCAGCGGCTCCCCAAGACTCTCTCGCCGGAAAGGATGCTGCTGAACGTTTCGTGGATGGGGCGTTCCGCACTGAAATAAGGGTCTGCCACTTCCTGTTCACTTGCACCTGCCGCCACCAGAACTTGTGCTGAATGCGCAACAGCTGCTTCTGCTGCAGGGACAGAAGTGAAAAGTGGGTGAACAGACAGCATTTTGCCTAGATCAAGCTTATCGGTCAGTCGAGCTTGAACAAGCAGATCGGAGCGGCCGACCAGGTCCTGTGTACGGCTGAAACCGAGCGCTGCCGTCAGACGCTGGACCTCTTGACCAAACAAGGTGAAGAAATTTTTCAGGCCGTCGACCGCAAGATCTAGCTGGCGGGGAACGAAGCGGCGCAGGCCTTTTTCATGCGCTTCTTCCATCGAATCAATCTGTGTGGCGATGCCGACGTGACAGGTGTCGAGATGGCATCCGCGGCAGGTCGTGCAGCCGACGGCGATCATTGCGAGCGTAGCAAAACCGATCCGGTTGGCACCGAGCAGCATCAGCTTGACAACGTCGGCTGCGCTCTTTACGCCCCCGTCTGCCCAAAGCTCTACGTTTTGCCGCAGTCCCGCTTCAAGCAGGGCGTTGTGCGCCGCTTTTACCCCGATTTCTGCAGGAAGACCGACATATTGCAGGGCGTGGATGCGAGCGGCACCGGTTCCACCATCAAAGCCGGAGAGGGTGATGATGTCAGCGCCAGCCTTGGCAATCCCGACCGCGATCGTGCCGATATTCGGGACAATTGGTACCTTGACGCATATTTTCGCCTGGGTGTTGGCTGTTTTCAGCTCAGTAATCATTTGGGCAAGGTCTTCAATAGAGTAAATGTCATGATTGTTGGACGGTGAGATCAAGTCTGAACCAACGGTTGCGTTGCGGGCTGCCGCTACTTTTTCCGTTACCTTGGAAGCGGGAAGATGGCCACCCTCCCCTGGCTTCGCCCCTTGACCGATCTTGATTTCCAATAGATTGGTCGAGTTCGCCAATTCGACGTTGACCCCGAACCGACCGGAAGCGATCTGCATGCCGCGGGTGCGCGGGTATTTGCCGAGCATATCCTTGATTTCTCCGCCTTCGCCGTTCATGCTCACCATGTTCAGCTGATCAGCCGCTTCTGCATATGCCCGGAATGCGGTTTCGTTCTGCGAGCCAAACGACATCGAGGAGATCAGGAACGGCAGTGCATGCTCACCGACACCCAAATCGACGCCGTCCGGGTTGATCTGCTGTACGGCCTGATCAAACGCAAAATCAGTCAGATGGCGCAGGGCAATCGGGTTCTCACGCTCATTTTCTTCAATTTTCAGCGCGTAGTCTGAATAAGGAATCTCCCCTGCAGCGACTTGCCCGATCAGCTTCCATAGGCGCGGGAAAAGGTGAAAGGTTTTGGCCTCCCTCGCCGCCGCGTTGGCAAAATCGTCATGGCGCTTGATGCTGTCTTTCTGTAAATCGTCAAAAGAACGACCTGCTGCCGCCGAACCGCAAAAGTTGACGATTGACAGGACAACGGCAACCTCTTCATGCAGCCCGATCGAGGAGAAGAGGCGCCCGTAACCGCGTAGCTCGTGAATGCCGATGGTGGAAATGACCTTTTCCAGCCCTTTGTTCAAAGCGACGTACAGATTGGCAACGGACGTCCCGCCAGCCTTGGTAAAGGCAGTGGCAAACATACCGTAAGGAGAAATTGCATCAGCCCCGCTGCCCAAGGCCAGAGCCAGATCGTGCAGCGAGCGGATGGAGCCGGAACGCAGCACGATGCTGGTTTGGCGGCGCAAATTGCCTTTTGCTTCGGGATCGGCTGTTTTGAGCGAACCATCGATCTGAGCAACGGCGAGGAGCGGGTCGATCCAGTAGCGACCCTCCCGATGGTTATCCGAATCATCGAGCACAATCAGCGCAGCACCGTTTGTGGCGGCTTGCACCGCTTGCCGGGCGAGCCGCTGCAAGCCGGCAGCCAATCCTTCCGCTTCTGTAAACGACGTGGAGAGCACGGCAATGCTGGACGGATGGTCGTTAAACGTATGAATCACTTGTTCAAGCGTATACGTTCCTTGTTCGCTGGCGATGCGCTGAAGCGATTGTCCTTCGATCAACAGCGGAGAAGGCAGCTCCATTCTTTTGGCAGCAGGTTCTTTTTTTGCGAGCGGAGCACGTGAACCAAGAATCACGCGTGTCGAGAAATGCTCGATTTCACGATCCCGGTCAATCGCCGGATTGGTAACGACGGCTACGCTTTCCTTAATGAAGTCAGCGAGGTTTTGGCGTTCTTTGGACAGCGCGGCTAGCGGGCCGTCATGTCCGAGCGAGCGGATTGGTTCCGCGCCGTTTGAGGCCATCTGTTCAATCAGCTGAATTTGTTCGCGATCCCACCCAAATGCACTGTAAAAGGCCGAGGTCGGTTCAGCTGCGTCAGGCTCACCTGTTTGCGAGTCGCATGCGTAGCTGAAGGTCAGGTGATGGCGTGAACCGTCAAACGCGATTTTTTCCTTGAAGCGGGCAAGAACGATTTGCTGCAGCTCATGGTGATACACAACCGTGACAGGAGAACCGGGCTCGAGGATGACTCCTACCTTTTCGCCAGGAGCGATCGATTTCGGCTCTGCTGTCATGGCTGAAACGGGAATGACCCCCTGCTCGGAGGAGAAGTAGAGAGAGGTATCACTTTGTACCATCCACAATGGACGCAAGCCGAGCGAGTCAACGCTGAATACGCACTCATTGCCATAGCGTGAGACGATTCCGGCTGGCCCCTGGGCAAAATGCCCCCACGCCTGACGCAGATGCACGTACAAATCCTGCAGCTCGGCAGAGAAATGCTTCATTTCATGGTGGATAGGAGGAAATACGGTTTCCATTGCTTCAAACAGGCTGAGACCGTATCGGTTGATGAAGGTTTCGATCGTACGGTTGACGTTTTGTGAGTCGCTGCCGCCCTCCACGAGCGGGACGTTCAACATGGTTGCTTCTTCTTCGAGCTTGCTGATCGTGTTGATTTCGCCGTTATGTCCCAGCAAGGAAAACGGCTGCACACGGAAAAAGTTGGACAATGTGTTGGTCGAATAGCGATTATGACCGATCGTGACCGATGAAACGAATTGTTCATGGGCGAGATCGTGGAAATACAGGGGTAATATGTTGGCCGCACCCATTACCTTGTATGCGGTGGAGTGCTGGTTAAAGGAAGCGACGTGAACATGATAGGCGGATTCGATGGCGACATGCGCCTCAAAGAGCTGGGTAGAGTAGGAAGCGCCAGCAACAAAGGCTTCGCGGTCTGCAGGAACAACCGCAATCTGCCAAAAAGAAGGCTCATCCTGCTTCCCGTTCTTGCCAAGAACGGACGAGTTTACTTTATTTTCCCTTTCTGACAGAATATTCAGATTAAGTTCAGCGATAATCCTTCTGATGCCTGTCTTGACGGCAGACTCGTCGTGCCCTTTGCGTGGTACGAAAATGTGAGCAACCGCAAAGCCGGGATCATAGGCAAGCGACGCATCAAGACCAGCCTCTTCAAGGTAAAGACCCCAAAGTGCCCTTGGCAGGTCTGTCAGGACGCCGCAGCCATCCCCTTCTCCGTCGATAAAACCGGAGCGGTGCTCCATCTGAATCAATGACCGGATCGTCTCATTCAGATTGTGGCGGGTAGGGACGCCGGACTTTTCAATAATGGAGATGATGCCGCAGCTGTCATGCTCGATTTGTTGATAGCCCTGAAAATTTTCGATAATGTCTCTATGGTTTCTGTCTCTCATATAGCGGCCGATTTTTGGCAAACCGGCTCTCCACCTCCTTCGAAAAATAGGAAACGGGAAGTGACCCGTGAAAAGTATCCCTAGGATAACACGAATATTCTGAAGATACAACACACCAATGGCTAAATATGCAAAATGTAAGCGTTTTTATACATGATAAATATTTGGCAAAATTGTGACTTTGGGAAAAACACCATCTAAAATACGTACATTAATTTATTTTTGATAAAAAATGTTCGTATTTAAAATGGTAAATATTATGATGGGCATTATTCTGTAATAATTAGTTAGCCGCATGAACTAATGTAAATTTTCTGTAATATCTGCAAAATGAATACCATATACAAATACCTTGCATTAATATGTATAAAAAGGGCACTCTCGCGCATTTGCTGGCGAGAGTGCCGCGTGTTATTCATCCTGTTTCTGTTCTTTATGATGCTCGGTCAAGCGCGGGTTTTGAAAGCCGGTAACCTCCATCATTTTTGAGCTCATTTTTGGCTCCAGTGTCTTTTCAGGTGCTTTCGGGTAGCTTTTTTCTCCTTTGGACATGTGCTGCCTCCTGTACATTCTCGTTTATGGATTGTTTCCCATAGTATGTCTTAAACAACAGGCAGCCATTGAGGAAAATG